>JBGPLR010000125.1:0-7897 GCA_041486545.1 Terriglobia bacterium | reverse complement strand
GCCCATCCTGTTTCAGCAATATCCGACTCCTAAAGCCATGGCAGCGGCCACTCCTGAACAGCTTGAGCCCATCCTGCGCCCCACCGGCTTTTACCGCAACAAGGCAAAGTCCGTGGTAGGGGCGTCCCGCGGGATCATGGAAAGCTTTGGCGGCAATGTGCCGGACGAGATGGACAAGCTGCTGACCCTGCCGGGCGTTGCGCGGAAAACCGCCAACGTCGTTCTGGGAAGCTGGTTCAGGCAGGCTGTTGGCGTCGTAGTGGACACGCACGTTCACCGCATCACCCGCCGCCTGGAGCTCACCAAAGCCGACGATCCCAAAAACATTGAGCAGGACCTGATGAAAGTGGTTCCGCAGGAAAAGTGGATTGATTTCTCGCACCAGATCATCTATCACGGGCGCGCCGTATGCGTGGCCCGCAAGCCTCGCTGCGCGGACTGCAACCTGGAAAAACTTTGCCACGCCGCGGACAAAACATGGTCCACTGTGGAGGTTCATAAGGCGGCGCAGCCGTGAAAACATTCGGCCTCCGTCTGCAAATTCGAAAACCACAGCGCACCGCGGAGACGCGGAGGCGCGGAGAGAGAAGACAAGTGCGAAGGTTGTTGCTGGCAATTCCCTTGTTGACCGTGGCCCTTGGCTTCGCCCAGGCTCCCTCCGCTCCGGCCTTCATCACCGACCCGGCGAAGATCACCGCCAAAAGCAAGTTTGACGTGATGCCGCTGGCAATCGACAAGCTGTACATGTCGCGCAGCATCGGCGACAGCGCCTGGTCGCCCGACGGCAAGCAGATCGCCTTCATCACCAACATCAGCGGTCGCAGAAATATCTGGACGGTTCCCGCCCAGAGCGGCTGGCCAACCCAGCTCACGGTGAGCAATCAGCGCCAGTCCAACCCTGCGTGGTCGCCCAAGGGCCGCTGGATCGCCTACCAGTCTGACTACGACGGCAACGAACAATGCGACATATTCCTGGTCTCGCCGGCCAACGGCCAGGTGATCAATCTCACTAACACCCCAGAGGTCTCCGAGGAGGGCCCCGCGTGGTCTCCGGACGGCGAGCGCCTGGCCTACAACGTGAAAGCCAAGGACGCGCCCAACTACGAAATTGACGTGATGGAAGTGACGACGAAAAAAGTCACACACCTCACTTCCAACACGGCCAAAACGCTCAGCAACCTGGTCACCGTCTGGTCGCGCGACGGTAAGTGGCTGGTCTTAACCCAGCAGGATGCGGCAGAAAAAGACAGCAACATCTTTCTGGCCAACGTAGCCACGGGCCGCGCCACCAACCTGACAGCACATCAGGGAGAGCAGAAATTCTTTGCCAGCGATATCTCTCCTGACGGCAAGACCATTCTACTGACATCAAACTCCGGCAACGGATACGACAACGCCGCCCTGCTCGATGTGGCTTCAAAGAAGATCACCTGGCTGACCACCGGCAAATGGGAGGTTTCCACAGGAAAGTTCTCTCCTGACGGCAAACGCCTGACCTGGACAAGCAACGCGGATGGCAACGCCGACGTGGTCATCTATGACCTCACCACCCGCCAGACGCAGACCTTGTCACTGCCCCAGGGCATGAATTTTTTCGGCGGGGCAGAATCGTCTTTTGACCACGACGGCGGACGGCTGCTCTTCAAGCACGACGGTCCGAACGCGCCCCCCGATCTGTGGGTGTATGACTTCGCTGCGCAGAGGTCGCATCAGGTCACGCATTCGCTCTCCGGCGGTATCCGCAGTGAAGACATGGTGGAACCATTTCTGGTCCACTTCCCCAGCAAAGATGGCAAATGGCAGATCTCGGCCTTTGTCTATCTGCCCTACAACGCGGAACGCAACGGCAAGAACGCAGCTGTGGTTTACATCCACGGCGGACCGGAGGCCCAGCTCCAGAACTTCTTCAACCGTCAGATTCAGTTTCTGGTGAACCAGGGCTATTTTGTGATCGCCCCCAACTATCGCGGCTCCAGCGGCTACGGCAAGGAGTTCCTTGACGCCAACCGCTTAGACCTGGGTGGCGGCGACCTGGAAGACGTGATCTCTTCCGCTGACTGGCTCATCAAAACCGGCTACGTCAGTGACAAGAAGATGGCCGTCTTCGGTGGCAGTTACGGCGGCTACCTGAGCATGATGGCCGTGACCAAAGCGCCCGACCGCTGGGCCGCCGGTATTCCCTGGATTCCCTTTGTCAACTGGTTCACCGAACTCGAGAACACGGATCCTGCCATCCGCGAATTTGCGCTGGCGAATATGGGCGATCCGGTGAAGGACAAAGAACGTTTCAAAGAGCGCTCGCCTATTTACTTTGTCGACCAGATCAAAGCGCCCCTGCTGCTGCTGGCGGGAGGCAACGATCCCCGCTGCCCCAAGACAGAAGCCGAGCAGGTGGTGCAGGCGGTGAAGAAGCGCGGCGGCGTGGTGGAACTAAAAATCTATGAGAACGAGGGTCATGGCTTTCAGAAGGTGGAAAACCAGATTGACGCTCTCACCCGCGTCGCCGACTTTTTGAAGAAACACGTCCCGCCGGAGAAGTGTGGGTGCAATATCTACGAATGAGCAATTAGCAAATGGCAATTAGCACCTAGCATTTTCTGAAATACCGACCCTGAGCTTGCGAAGGGGAGGGATCCCTATCGGCCCGATGGCCCCAGGGGCCAACATTCTTGCTGTCTCCCAAAGACGATCGAGGGCATAGGGATCCCTCGGCCGCGGCCTCGGGATTGCAGAAACAAAGGCATCGCTGACTGCTGAGTGCTTCTTCCTACTGCGGCCCCAGCAATCTCTTCAGCAACTCTTGCGCTGCCACCCTGTGTACGTGTTCTGAAATGGCCAGAACCAGGCCTTGCATGGTGTACTCGCGGGCTTCAATGGCGGGCGGAAATCCAGCGGCGAGCAGGGCTTTGCTGGTGACTGGGCCGATTGACGCCAGGGCGACGTTGTTAAGCGCTTTGTGGCTGTCCTTGCCTAGCAGCGAAAAAAAGTTCGTCGCCGTGGACGAGCTGGTAAAGGTCACGATGTCCGGGCGCGGCGTCTTTCCGGAGAACAGACGCTGCAATTTGGCTTGCGCGCCGGCGGGAATCACGGTTTCATAGGCTTCGACCACGTCAAGCAGAACGCCGGCTTTCTTGAGTTCTGTGGGCAATACGTCGCGAGCGACTTTGGCCCGGGCCAGCAGCACGCGCTTCCCTTCCGTCTTACCGCGCAAGGCTTCCACCACGGATTCGGCAATGTATTTCTGCGGCGTCACGGCAACTTTGAGTCCCTGTGCTTCGATGGCTTTCTGCGTCGCCGGGCCGATGGCGGCAATCTGCAAGTGTTTGAGCTGGTCAATTGGGATCTTGAGCTTCTTCAGGCGCTCGACCACAGCATCCATGCCGTTCACGCTGGTGAGGATCAGCCATTCGTAGTCGGCGATTTCTCCCAGAGCGCGGTCCAGCGGCTGCCAGCTCGCGGGCGGCTTGATTTCAATGGTGGGAATCTCAACCACCTCAGCGCCCAGTTCGCGCAGAGGACGGGCCAAGCCTCCGGACTGCTTGCTGGCGCGGGTGGTGAGGATGCGCCAACCGGTCAGCGGTTGCATGGCGCCTTCGAGAGCTACGGGATCAACGCTCATGGCTGGCTCGGGACCGCGACTCCCATCTGATAGACGTCCTTGAGAATCTTGTCGCCGCCTCGCTGCAAAAGCTTTTGCGCTGTATCACGCCCCAGTTTCACCGGATCTTGGCCGGTGGCCGATTCGCGCAGGATTTCGCTGCCGTCCGGCCGCCCGACCATGGCGCGCAAATGCAAACTGCCATCGCGCATCTCGGCAAAAGCACCGATAGGAACCTGGCAGCCGCCTCCCATCGCGCCCAGCACAGCACGCTCACATTCGATGGCGGCGCGGGTTTCGGCATGATTCAGAAATGCCAGGTGCGACAGCGTCTCTTGGTCACCGGCGCGCGATTCAATCGCCAACGCGCCCTGGCCCACCGCGGAGCACATGGTTTCAGCCGGAATGCGCGTGCGCACGTGCTTGTCCAAGCCTAAGCGGTGCACGCCGGCCGCCGCCAGGATGATGGCGTCATATTCGCCGGACTCCAGTTTGCGCAGGCGCGTATCCACGTTGCCGCGCAACGGAAATATTTCCAAGTCAGGCCGCAAGGCCTTCAACTGGCACTGGCGACGCAGGCTGCTGGTGCCGACTTTGGCGCCGTGAGGCAGATCGTCCAGCGCAGCATACTTCACCGAGATGAACGCGTCGCGCGGATCTTCACGCTTCATGATGGCCGCCAAGGTGAACTGCGGATCAAGTTCCGTGGGCACGTCTTTCAAGCTGTGCACCGCCAAGTCAACACGCTTGTCGGCCAGGGCTTCTTCAATTTCTTTGGTGAACATGCCCTTGGTGCCGACTTTGGCCAGCGCCACGTCCAGGATTTTGTCGCCGGTGGTTTTGATGATTTCGATTTCCACGGTATGGCCCTGGGCGCGAAGCAGCGTGGCCACGTGATTGGCCTGCCAGAGCGCCAGTTGGGAACCGCGCGAGCCGATGCGAAGATTGGCCATTAGCCTTTGGGCTTTCCGTTGGGCTTTTCGTTGTTTTGGCTGCTGTCCAGGTTAAAGATGCGGCGAATCATCTCGTGGATGGTCTCCGCTTCCGGATTGGCGGCCGAAGACTTCAGCGTGGTAATGGGCGTGTGCAGCAATTTGTTGATGATGCCACGGGTCATAGCTTCAATGGCGGCTTCCTGGTCAGGAGAAATCTCTCCCAGCCGGCCGCGTATCCTGTCCATTTCCGCCTGGCGGATAGTCTCGCAATATTCCTGCAGGGAAAGAATCGTGGGGACGAAATGCAGCGACTTCATGCGCGCGGCAAAGCGGTCTACTTCCGTTTCGACGATCTTTTCCGCCCGCTCAGCTTCTTTCTTGCGTTCCGCGCTGTTATTGCTGGCCACCGACTGCAGGTCGTCCACGTCATACACAAAGATGCCGTCGAGGTCGTTCACTTCCGCGGCCACGTTGCGGGGCACAGCAATATCAATGAAGAACATGGGACGATTGCGCCGGCCCTTGAGCAGCGCTTCGCCGTGCTCGCGGCGAAACAGCGGTTCCGCCGCTCCGGTGGAAGTGAGAATAATGTCAGCCTGGCCGGCAGTTTCGTAGAGACGGTCAAAGGCAATGGCCTGGCCGTTGAATTCTTCGGCCAGTTCCACCGCGCGCGCGTAGGTACGATTGCTGATGATGATGCGCGCGGCGCCGTGGCTGATCAGGTGGCGCGCGGCGAGCTCCGCCATTTTGCCCGCGCCCACCAGGAACACCGTTTTGCCCTTCAGCGATCCAAAGATTCTTTCCGCCAGCTGCACCGCCACCGACGCAACGGAAACACTGGCGCTGCCGATGGAAGTCTCCGAGCGGACTTTCTTGGCCACGGCAAACGCGCGGGAAAGCAGCGCCTCCAGCGAGGAGTGGACCGCGCCCAGTCCGCGGGCCACGGTGTAAGCCTCTTTCACCTGGCCCAAAATCTGCGCTTCGCCCACCACCATGGAATCCAGGCTGGAAGCCACGCGAAAAACATGGCGCACGGCTTCACGCTCGCGGAATTCGTAGAGATGCGAGCCCATCGCGTCCCCGCTCACGCCGAAGTAGCTGTGCAGAAAGCCGCGCAAGTCCGCGTGCGGCTGCGTGCTGGCGATCAACTCCACACGGTTGCAAGTGGAGATCACCATGCCTTCGTCCACACCGGGCTGTTTCACCAGCGCGCCAATCGCCTCCGGAAGCTGGGCCTCCGGGACAGCCAGCCGCTCGCGCATCTCCAGCGGTGCGCTCAAGTGGTTCACGCCGATGAGGTGGAATTTCATTTGGCAATAAACCTGTGGGTGTGGCTCAAGTTGTTGGCCGCCCAGGCCAGCACGGCGGCGGCAAAAGCAAAGGTCGCCAGGTAAGCGGCGCGGCGTCCCCGCCAGCCGGCGCTCCAGCGCGTGTACAACACCATCACGTACAACACCCAGGTCATGATGGAGAGCACGATCTTGGTATCGTAAAAGTAAGCGGCCCCTTCTCGCGCTTCGCCCAGAATGGCTCCGGCGATCAGGCCCAGGGTCATAAAGGGAAATCCCCAGATCAGGCACTTGTAGCCGATCTCATCAATCACCGCCAGCGCCGGCAACTTGGTCCAGAAGCTGTTGGACGTTGCTTTGGTTTTCAGCGCCTTGAGCGAACGCTCCTGGATCAAATAAAGAATGCTTGCAATAAAACTGAACAGCAGCGCCGAGTACCCGACCATGATCAAGCCAACATGGATGTAAATCCATTGCTTGCTGACAAACAAAGGATTGGGAGACGGAGTAGCGTTGGATCCCAGCGCGGCCGATGCCGTCAGCAGGAAGACCAGGGGAAAAACCGGCAGTCCGGGAGCGGTGGCCCGGTATCGGGCATAAACCACAAAGAAAAAAACCATCAAGAGAAACGCCAGGATGGACTCCATCTCGTGCATGGAAGCCGGCGCCCAGGCGCCTGTCCCCATGGCGTTTTCAATCAGCGCGACAAAATGGAAGGTCATGCCCAGACCCACCGCGGGCATAGTGATGCGGGTGAGCGCCTGGCGTCCGCCCCAGAATGACGCCAAAGCGTAGATCAGGCCTACGGTGTAGAGCGACAGCGCGACTCGTAACCAGAATAAGGGCATGGAGTTAATTGAAAATTATAGTCGCGTTTCTCTCATCTCAGGAGTGACGAAGCGCACACGTGGGTGATAGCAATTGGCAATTGGCAATTGGCAATTGGCCCGGACAAACGGCGTACTATTGATCCGGGCGGCAGTTTGACAACCGTCCGTACAAACTCTGTGAAATCAGAGACTTGAAGAGGCCAAGAAAACGACGCAGCGGCTTTGCCAATTGCCAATTACTATTTGCTATTTGCTGTTTCACCTTGTTTCCAATTTGCGCAACCGTTCCGCTGCCAATTCAGAAGAAATGGGCGTGTAGTACACCTCTTTGAGGAAATACGGCTTGGCTTTGGCGGCCATGATGGGCAGGATCTCGATGTGCCAGTGGTAATCCTCGTCCACGGTCTTCCAGTACTGCAGCACGTTGGACTTCTGGTAGGTGTTGGGGACGGTGTGCAGCACCATGTGAAAGGACTCGGCGATGCTGAGCACGCGCTGGAAAGTGTGGCGAATCAGGCTGCTCAGGTCGGCCAGTTGCGCCGCCTTGGCGTTGATGGAACGCTCGAAAGAAGAATCGTGCTTCTGCGGCATGATCCAGAGTTCGTAAGGCACGCGCGAAGCAAACGGACACAGGGCAACATAGTTGCCGCGGGTTTCCACGATCCGCACCGGGTTGCGCAGTTCCTGGCCCAGCGTGTCGCAGAAAACGCAGCGCTCTTTTTCCTGGTAGTAGTCGCGGCAAGCGCGCAGCTCGTAGAGCACGCGGCGCGGGACAAAGGTGGTGGCGGTAATTTCTGAAACAGGATGTCCGAATTCCTGGCCGGCCGGCTGCCCGTAATTCTTGAACATGGTCACGTATTTGAAGCGAATGTCATGCTTTAAGTCCTGTATGCGCTGCGCGGCCAGGGTGAGGAATTGCGAGATCTCGGCGTCAGAGGACTGCCACAGCTCAATATCGTGCCGGATGCTCTGCACCAGGACTTCATGGGCACCCACGGTGTTCATAGCGTCATAGATGCCCTCGGCGTGGCGATGCGGCTCGCCCTCAATGCGGTACAAGGGTGAAGGGTGCACCATGGCCATCACCGGTCCGGCGCCGGGCTCGCTGGAGCCAATCGTGGTGATGACCTGGGGCGCGTTAGGCGATCCCGGACAGAACGGGCAGTAGCCGCTCTGCACGGGCTTCTCGGCGTCGTCGCCCACGATGACCCAGGAGCGAGTGATGGGATCTTTGCGCAATTCCAT
>JBGPLR010000124.1:0-7938 GCA_041486545.1 Terriglobia bacterium | reverse complement strand
TTTTCTCTGCGTTCTCTGCGGTGAATCATTCCGGCGGGAAGCCCACGAACACCGGCTCAGGCTGCAGGCGGATTCCCCATAGGTCGAAGACTTTTTTCTGGATTTCGTCTTTGAGGGCGATGATGTCGCGCGCGGTTGCCCCGCCGCGATTCACAATGGCGAGAGCATGTTTGCGCGAGATGCCCACTGCGCCGCGCGTGTAGCCTTTGTGAAAGCCGGCGTGTTCCACCAACCATGCGGCGGAGAGCTTGACCTGGCCCTCGTCTTGCGAAAACTTGGGATAACGCGGCAGTTGCTTGTCGGGGACGCGTTGCTGCGCCAGGGCCTCCGCGCGCGCGGCTTCTGCGTCGCTGACCAGCGGGTTTTTGAAAAACGATCCGGCGCTACGGCAGTCTTCGTCGCCACGGACGATCAGCATGGCTTTGCTCTGGCGGATGCTGCGCACCGCGTCGCGCACCTGTTGCAGCGTGGGTGCGTGGCCGCCGGGAGTCGCAGCAAAAAAATTCTTTAGATCGGCATATTCAACGTGCGGCTTGCCGCCTTGCCGCAACCTGTACCCAACTTCCAGCACAATGTATTTGTCACGCTGGCTGGTGTTGAAGATGCTGGTGCGGTAAGCGAAGCCGCACGCGGCGTTGCCGAGTTCGCTCACCGCGCCGGTGGCGATTTCCAGCACGCGCACGCGCGTAATGGTCTGCGAGACTTCCTGGCCGTACGCTCCAACGTTCTGCACCGGCGTGCCGCCTACGGTGCCGGGAATTCCACTCAGGCATTCGATGCCCGCGCATTTCTGGTTGACGGTGCGGGCGACAAGGTCGTCCCAATTTTCGCCGGCGCCGGCGTAGAACAACATGTTGCCGCCTTCGCCTGCAAACTCCACGCCGGGCAGGGCGATCTTGAGGACCAAGCCGGGAAAGCCTTCGTCGGCGACCAGCAGGTTGCTGCCGCCGCCCAGGACGAACAGCGGCCAGCGGCGCTCAGCGGCCAGACTGACGGCGTCGCGGACCTCGGCTTCGGAGCGCGCTTCAAGGAAATAGCGCGCAGGTCCGCCCACTTGAAACGTGGTCAGCGGCGCGAGTGGAATGTTTTCCTGAATCGTCAAGCGTGGAAGTAAGAGTACAGCAGTCGGGAAGATTGCCAAAATTGCGAAAATTGCCAAAATCGCCGGAAATGCCCGAAGCAGATGATCTGCCACGAATGATGACGAGCGGGGCGCAGGATTGTCACTCAGTCCACGTCGACGTCAGATTGCCCGAAATCCTGGAAGTCGCCCCAATTGTGGCGATCCCGGCGATTTTGGCAATCGGGGCAATCTAGCGCCCGTCTGCTTCTCGCTTGCCGCGTGTTAAAATGACTCTTTCATACCCAAAGTTGGAGGAAACCCCAGAATGTATCCGGAAATGATGATTGCACCCATGCGCCAGGAACTCACCTCAGCCGGCATTGCCGAAACACGCAC
This sequence comes from Terriglobia bacterium, assembly GCA_041486545.1. GTDB lineage: Bacteria > Acidobacteriota > Terriglobia > Terriglobales > Acidobacteriaceae > Angelobacter. The sequence continues at coordinate 6,479 of JBGPLR010000124.1, read as the reverse complement.
CGCAGCGGAAGTGGAAGATGCCGTAAAGCAAAAAGGCACGCTGATGGTGGTGGTGAACTCGGTATGCGGGTGCGCCGCGGGAAGGATGCGTCCTGGAGTGCGGGCCGCGGTACGGCAGAGCGTGCGCCCGGAGCGGATGATTACCGTCTTCGCCGGGCAGGACAAGGAAGCCACTGACGCGGCGCGCCGCCACTTTACTGGATATCCGCCCACTTCGCCCTCGATCGGCATTCTGCGCGACGGCCAGCTGGTGTACATGATGCAGCGCAGTGACATCGAAACGGCCAGCCCGGAAATGATTGCTACGTCGTTGGCGCGGGCGTTTGAGAAGTACTGCGGCGAAGCCATCAGCAAATAAGAATCAGCAAATAGCAATTAGCAATTGGCCAAGTAGCCAAGGCATTCAGAGGAGGCGCGGAGATCGCGCCTCTTTTATTCTGCCGAGCTTTTTGCCGAGGCAAAAACACTCTCAGTTACAGGTCCCAAAGCCAAAGGCTAAAAGCTAAAGGCCGAAAGCCAATAGCCAATTGCCAAGTGCTCCTTGCCAATTGCCATTTGCTATTTGCCAGTTGCTTCCTTCGCCGGCGGGATGGCGATATCAATCACCGTCACTTTGCCGAAGGTCGCCAAGTCGCGATCAAAGTCCTTGGCGTGTCCCACCACCAGCACCGCCAGCTTTTCCGGATGGATGTATTTGCGGGCTACGCGGTCCACGTCCGCGGCGGTGACTTTTTCAATGGCCGCGCGGTAGCGTCTCAGCCAGTCCGTGGGATAGCCATAGAACTCATAGCGCATGCGCTCCGCCATGACTTTGTCTTTGGAATCAAACTCAAAGATAAAAGAGTTGAGGATGGCGTCTTTGGCTTTCTTCAATTCTGTTTGCGTGACGTGGCCTTTGATCAGCCGGTTGATCTCATGGTTGAGGGCGTCAATGGCCTTGACGGTGGCGCCGCTGCGCGTGCCCACGGAAATATGGACGGCGCCAGGGTGATCAAACCCCGTGCCCACGCTTCCGCCCACCGCGTACGCCAGCCCCTGTTTGCTGCGGATGCTGGAAAACAAGCGGGACGAGAAGCCGCCTCCGAACAACACATTCATGACTTCAATGGCATAGTAGTCAGGATTGTGGCGGTCGGTGCCCAGCGCAACCATGCTGATGTTGCTCTGGTTGACGTCACTCTTCTCGATCAGGTAGATGCCGGGCAGCGGGTCATGGAACTCAACTTTGGCAGTGACGAACGGTTCGCCCCGCGGCAGGCCGCCGAAGGCTTCGAGCAACTTGCGTTCCATCACGGCGGAATCAAAGTCGCCAGAAACTCCCACCATCAAGTTGCTGGCGACCACGGTGCGCGCGTGCCAGGCAAGCAGGTCTTCGCGGGAGACGGCGGCAATCGTCGAATATTCCGGCGTGCGGGCATAAGGACTGTCCGCGCCGTAAGTCAGCTTGTTGGATTCGCGATGGGCAATTTCGTCCACATCATCATTGCGGCGGGAGATCAGGCTGGTGATTTCTTTTTTGGCGAGCTCGATTTTGCCGCCGCGAAACTCCGGGTTCTCCAGCAAGTCAACAATCACCGGGAAAACCGAATCAAAATCCTTGCGCAGCGACGACCAGCTCAAAAAAGTTGAATCCAGGCTGCTGGTGGTTTCCACCAGGGCGGCGCGCGACTCCAGAAAATCGTCGAGCAGGTCGCCAGTCTTACTCTTCGTCCCACCGGTGCGCCAGACTTCGCCGTAGATTTCTGTCAAGCCGGTCTTGTCGCCAGGTTCATCGCGCGAGCCGCCGCGTATGCGCACTACGCCGTTGATCATCGGCAACTCGTGGTCTTCCTGCAGAAAAATCACCAGGCCGTTGGGCAGTTGCAGCCGGCGCGCTTCCTGCGGCTGGAACGGACGCAGCGGAGGAATGGGAACCTGCTTCCAAGTGGAAGGAATCCCCTGCCGTGGATGCGCCTGGGTCTGCGGTGATGCCGGCGGTGCGTCCGGCTTAGTATGAGAAGCACCAGTGACGTCTTGTGCCGCAGACTGGCCGCTTTGGGAAGCCGGATTGACGCCTTGCGCCGCAAGCATGGGCACAGCAGCAAGAACGGCGGCAAGAACGGATGTAAGAAGAAGGAAGAGTGCGAAGCAACGCTGCCAGAGCTTCATTGCGGCACTCCTTTCTCCTGCGGCTTGCCGTCGTCAGGCGGCGCGGTTTCCATGATGCCCGCGGTGCGGTTGTCTTCCCGGAACGTCTTGATGGCCACGCGGCGAATGTCCGCCTTGGTCACGGCCTCAATGCGCGCGATCTGGTGAAAGAGTTCACGCCAGTCGCCGTAGAAGGACTGGTATTCGCCCAGTTGCTGGGCCAGACCGGAATTATCGCCCAGGCTGCGTATCAGGTCGGCCATGGCGCGGGTTTTCACTGACTGCAATTCCTCGTCGCTCACGTCTTCCTTCTTCAGGCGTTCAATTTCTTCGTGGATGGGCGCGGCCATGGCGCGCGCGGTGTGGCCCTGGCTAGGCGTGACGAAGAAACAAAACAGCGATGGATACTTGCTGCCGGGAAACGTGCCGCCCTGGGCGGAGATGGCGATTTGTTGATCGCGCACCAGCTTGCGGTAGAGCCGCGACGTCCGCCCTTTGGAGAGCAGGTCTGACAGCACGTCAAACACGGCGTCATCCGGATCGCGAAAATTTCCGCGATGGTAGCCTTCCAGATAGATCGGCTGGCTCTGGTCATGCATCAGAATCTCGCGCCGGCCCATTTGCGGAGGTTCTTTGGTGCGCAGCGGATCGGGAGCGGGAGCCGCCGGAATGCGTCCAAAATATTTCTCCAGGATGGGCATGGCGCGAGCAGCCTTCACGTCGCCCACCACGGACACCACGATGTTGGCGGGGACGTAAAACTTGCGGAAGAACTCGGCGGCATCAGTGGCGGAAAATCCTTGCAAGTCTGAAGCCCAGCCCACCACCGGATGCCCGTACGGATGCGCCACGTACGCGGCCGCCAGGAACTGTTCCATCAATCGGCCCTGGGCTGAACTGTCGATGCCCATGCGGCGCTCTTCCATCACCACGTCGCGCTCCTTGTAAAACTCGCGCATCACCGGATGCAGGAAGCGCTCAGATTCCAGGTAGGCCCACAACTCCAGACGATTTTCCGGGAAGGAATAGAAGTACATGGTGTCGTCCAGATCAGTGTTGGCGTTCATGCCGGCGCCGCCGTGGCTCTCCACGATCTCACCAAACTCGTTGGGGACCACGAAATGGTTGGCCGCGTCCACTGCGTCTTTCCAGGCTTTCTCCAGTTGAGCGATTTGTGCCGGATCGCGGCCGCCTTCCTTGAGGTTCGCTCGCTGGTAGGCGGCGTACGCGGCCTCGACTTTGGCCAGCGCCAGCTTTTCCGCCGCGTAGTTTGTGGTGCCGATCTCGTTGGTGCCTTTGAACGCCATGTGCTCAAACATGTGCGCCAGCCCAGTGATGCCCGGCCCTTCCTGGGCGGAGCCGGCGTCCACGTGGGTGAAGAAGGAGACCACGGGGGCTTCCGGACGCTCCATGATCAGCACGGTCAGGCCGTTGGGAAGCTTCTTTACGGTAATCGCCTTCTCAAAGGACGCAACGTCCTGCGCGGCAGCGGCGACAGCGATAAAGAAAAGCAGCGGAAAGAGCAGGGAACGGGGGATATGAGTGCGCATAAGCGATCTGGTTCAAGGGTATAGGAGCGGGGAGGGGGATGACAAACGGGGAGGGAGCGACGAGGGTGGTTGAACGTCGGTCTGTACGGACGGCTTGGATCGGTCGTTCGGCGCAACCGATAACCAAGCCCCGCCAGGGGCGATTGAGAGTAGCCCGGCCTGCCGGGATGAGGAATAAGTGCCGGGGTAGAGTAAGAATAGAAGACGACAGTCCCGCCAGGGACGGCTGAATATTACACTGACCTGGCCCTTCTTTATATCCAGAGGAGGCGTGTCATTCCGAGGCGGAACGGTGATGACTGCTTTCGTCTCACGTCCGGCTGGCGTGAGGCCGAGGAATCGGCTCCGCTGGTCTCCCGGTTCGCGATTATCGTGTTCTTATTGGCATCCGCAGAGCAGATCCCTCACCTTCACATCCGAAATTCTGGTCGCCGAACGCCCGTTGCAATGCTTCGGTTCGAGATGACACATCCCTGGGGAGGGCATCGCCCTGTGCTCCTCGACCATTCGCCCAAATTTAAAACGCCCCTGGCGGGGATTGGACGAACGCCCAAAAATACGGTGTACTACTTCGTTCTTGATTCGCTGGTGAAAGTGCGGTAAGATGACCCGCGCCTCAGGGTGTGAAGGAATAGAGATCATTGAAAACAAAGCAAATAGCGAAAGCCCGGTAGTTGGTACTTGGTATTTGGTACTTGGGCAAAAGCTGCAACCTCTCAGCCGATTGATTGGGATCCGATTGGGACAACCTACCGCTAAGTCCTTTGTTTATTGGGACCATTGGGATGAATAGGGAGGGGTGGGGGTATCCCAATGGAATCGGGTGATCTGGTGATCGGGACATCGGGTGATCGGAAAAGGCAAAACATTACCGCAGATTAGCGCTGATGACGCTGATAGGGATCGGGTCATGAATCGTCCAGCGGCCCCTCTTGATTGACTGCCCTTCCGGGCGAGAGTTAGGATTTGGCGCGGCCACTCTTCGACATGAAAAAGAAGCAGCCGGAAAAACAAGCAGGCTGAAGAAGAAGCCGCCTGAAAAGTAAGGAGATAAAATGATGAAACGGACCCCCACCGTTATTTTCGCTGTTTTACTGCTCTCGAGTCTGTTCGCAGCCGCGCAGCAGCCGCCGATGCCCAAGCCGGGCCCGGAACACAAGAACCTTGCCTATTTCGTCGGCAACTGGAAAACCACCGGCGACCTGAAGCCTGGCCCCATGGGTCCGGGTGGAAAGTTCACCGGCGCAGACCACATCGAATGGATGGCCGGCGGATTCTTCCTGGTGTCGCACACGCAAGGAACCAGTTCCATGGGCAACTGGACCGGGCTGGCCATCTACGGATATGACACGGCGAAGAAGGTCTACACTTACGACGAGTTCAACAGCAACGGCGAGGTGGTCCATGCCACCGGGACTTTTGACGGAAAGGTATGGGCCTGGAGCAGCGAGATGACGATGGGCGCGAACACGGTAAAAACCCATTTCATCCTCACGGAGACCTCTCCCACTGCCTATACGTACAAGTTTGAGATGTCACAGGACGGTGCCAACTGGGCGACCGTGATGGACGGTGGTGGCGCCAAAGTCGCCAGCACCGGCACGGCCAAGAAAAAGACGAAGTAACAGGCGGCCCCGGTTTTTGCTGAAGGCGAACCCCTGATCGGGTTCGCCTTGAGTTTTTGGGGCCTGGCCGGTGGGAGGGCAGGTTTTTATTGACGCCAGCCCAAGCTCTGGCGTTGCAGTTGCAGACGCGGACGCGGGCCGATTGCGAAGCTGCCGTTCCTGGTAAGAGTCGTACACGTGAAAGTTTGAGCACATAACCAACCATGCGCTTTGATCTCCAGCCAAGTTTGACCGGCGAGTTGCTGACCCTAAGGCCGCTTCGCCCCGACGACTTTCACGACCTTTACGCGGTCGCATCAGATCCGCTCATTTGGGAGCAGCATCCGGCCAGAGATCGCTACAAGGAAGAGGTCTTCAAGGAGTTGTTTCGTGAGTCACTGGAATCCGGCGGCGCGTTGGTCGCCCTTGATAAGGCTGTTGATAAGGCTGCCGACAAAAAAGACGGGCGGATCATCGGCTCGTCGCGCTTTCACGGATACGATCCGGCGAAGAGTGAGATCGAAATCGGCTGGTCGTTCCTGGCGCGGTCCTACTGGGGCGGCGTCTATAACCGGGAAATGAAGCAGTTGATGCTGCGGCACGCTTTCAAGTTTGTGGACAACGTTGTCTTTCTTGTGGGCCCGCAGAATGTGCGTTCGCAGAGGGCGATGGAGAAGATCGGCGGAGTGCGCGCGGGATCACGGACGGACGCCAACGGCAACGACAGTCTTGTCTACGAAATCACGCGGGAGAATTGGACCAAGGTCGTGTAGAACCTGGATCGTGTAGAGCCTGGATCGTGCAAGCACTGGCCGTGACGTATACTCCATTCACCGCATGGCGCGGATGGAACGGCGCTTGAATCGCGCCACAGCCGTTTGAGGGGGTACTGAATGTTTTATCCGATTCGTCGAGCCGTGGCCGCGCTGGTGTTTACGCTGGCTCTGGCGGCTTCCGCGCAGGTGCAAAAGCTCGACAACCTTTCTTTCGCCGTTCCCGCAGGCTGGCAGTATGAATTGGCCGGCGGCGGCAATGCGGATATGGTCTGGACGAACGCCAACAAAGCGTACTGCATCATCGTCCTCACCAAGCCGGTCCCGTCCAGTGGGAACGCGGACCAGGACTTTGCCGTGGCTTGGAGAAATGGAGTGGAGCACAATCCCCAGGCCACGCTGCCTACGCCGATCTATGACATCCG
>JBGPLR010000123.1:0-7976 GCA_041486545.1 Terriglobia bacterium | reverse complement strand
CTGAAGCTTTCGGTGAGCTTGCTCATCTGCGCGACGAAGCGCTTCTGATAGCGCTGGGAGTATTCGCCGTACTTGGTTTGCGGTACGCTGCGGCCAAACTCGGTCTCAAACTTGTTGGCGCTCACAATCTCCGTGGCGGAGAACAGCGCGAGGGCGGCACGGTCATGCTGGTCAGCCTTTTCCTTTTCCACGGGCTCCACGATTTGCGACATGCCAATGGAGTGGATTTCATAGCGCGGTTTCAATACTTCCTGTTCCAGATAAAAGAACACTTTGGCGAACCCCGGCTGTTTTTCCGCCAGCGCGAACACCGCTTCATCCACTACTTGCAATCCCAGCGCCGCGTGCACGCCTTCACCTTTGGCGTTGGTCACGCGGAAGCGAATGCGGGCTTCCGCGCCCGGCTTGTAGACCGGAGCATCCGACACGGCTTCAATCTTCAATTCATCCGCGGGTTGCACAAAGACCAGCCGATGGTCGCCCACGGGACGCGCGTCGCGGCCAAAGAGGTAGGCGCTAAAGTCCACCGTCCCGGCCATGTCCGGCGTCGCCGCCAGCGTGAGTTCGGCCTGGCCATTTTCAATGTCCAGGTCGCGGGTGAGAACGGTTTGCCCGTCTTTCACAACGTCCACGTAGGCTGTGCCGCGCTTTTTGGTGGAGAAGACCTTCAGTTGAATGCGGTCGCCCGCGCGATAGACCGCACGCTCGGTACGCAAGAGAATCTGGTCGTCGCCCGCGCGGGTTTGCAACGGGACGTTGTTACGTGCCTGGTTCCCTTCCTTGTCCGATGCTTCCACTTCAATCTTGTCCGTTCCCGCGCCGGGTGTAACACGGACCACCGCAACCCCACCTTCGTCGGTGGGCGCGCTCACGCTGACGTTTCCGGCCGCATGGACTCTCACGTCGGCGACGGCGGGCGTGCCGTCAGCATACGAAGTAAGGATGAAAACTTGATTTTCCAGATTGGGAACCAGCGTTCCGCCTTCCGGAATCGCCGTAACCAGCAAAGGCGAGTCGCTCACCGTGATGGGTTCGCCGCGGCTCTCCGAGTGGGCCGCCGAATCCTTCACCGTGGCTTCCACCAGCAGGCGCGCCAGGCCATTGTTGAGCGGGCGTCCGGCAAAGTAGCTGGGCAGCCGCAGGTCAAAATGATATGCGCCTTCGCCGTCCGTCTTGCCCTGCACGGACCCAACTTCGAACTGGGCAACGTCCATGCCGGAGGCTTTCACCGTGACCTCGGCGCCATCCACCGGCTTGCCAAAGAAGTAGTTGGCGCGGACGGTCCCCGTGACGTGGTCGCCGGGGCGATAGCCGCGCTTGGTCTTCTTGTCTTTGCCGCCGAAGTCTTTTCCCTGAAAGTCAATTGCCACTTTGAATTTCGGCAGAACGTATTTCTCAACGTTGATAGCGATCTCCGCCGTGTTCGCGGGGCCGGCTTCCGATTCGCCCATGATGGCGCGCAGATGATAGGCGCCCAGGTTGACTTCGTCGGCCAGCGCGAACTCCGCCGAGGCAACGCCAAACTTGCTGGTTACAGTGGCTTTCTTGAAGACCTTGTTGCCGCGCGAATCCTCCACTTCAAAAGTCAGCTTACGCGTGGCCGCCGCGTCATGATTGCTGCGGTCCAGGGCCAGAGCGCGCGCGTGGATGATCTGGCCCGGCTGGTAGATTGGCTTTTCCGTGGTGAGGAGAATGGAGACCTTGTCTTCCAGGCGCACCTGCTGGGTGAATTCGGTGGAGCCGATGGGCGTGTCCACCGCGTAGCGCAGCTGGTAGTTGCCCACCAGTCCGGCGGGAAAACGGAATTGTGCTTCCGTGGTCCCGCGCCGGTTCAGCGGCCCGGTAAAGAGCACTTGCGGTTTCTGCGAGGACGCGAGCAGCTCTACCCGCACCGCGCCCCGTCCGCCGATGAGTTCATTCCTGGAATCGGTAACAATGACCCGCACCGCCGCCGGGCCGCCGCTCAAGTATGACTGCTGGCCGAGAATGTGGACCACCGGCGTCCTGAGGATTTGCGAAATGGATTCGGTGCCTGCCATCGCCGCGGCCTGGTTCTTGTCACTGCCGTCAGTGTAGGCAAAGCTGTAGCGCATGCGGTCCCAGACCAGGTCATCCAGAGGCAGAGGCTTCTCCAGTTTGATCTCCTGCTGCCAGCGTCCTTTGCCTTCGAAAACTTCCACGCTGCGCTCGGCGCGTCCCAGCACGGCGTCTTCGGGGTCCAGGACTTCCAGCGTCAGCCGGCCGGCGCCGGCATGCGCCGCCTGATAAGGAATGGTTACATGCAGAATGCCGTGCGAGTACGTGGCCGCGGCGGATGGGCCGCTGGCCGCGTAAAAAGGCTCCACCAGCATGAAGGCCGCGGCCGTTGCGGCGATGATGATCACCGCGGTCAAGGGAAGCCAAAAACCTGTTGTGCGTTTGCGCTGTTCATTCACTTTCATTTGTCATCTCCACTGACGCTGCTTGCTTGTACTCGGGAGAAGAACGGGATGAGGACTGCATCTTGCGGGTTCGGTGCGCAGAATACGCGCGGCTCAACGCAAATAAATAAATCAAGTTCGCGGAACTTTTTGCGCGTGTCCGGATTGTGAATTGGGCGAGTTTGCGTCCGCTGCAGGCACCAGAGACGTTGCGCCTTGGCGCCGCGCGATCTTCCAGATCGCCGGAGCAGGCGGTCCGTTGAAAGAGTCGTGCCGTGTGCATCTGACGACTAGACCGCCGATGAGGCCGGAGAGCAAAACGCGAGAGCAAATCGAAGCATCCTGAGGATGTTCATTTCCACGACATCATTTTCCCCGACGGGGATGCGACAGTTGCATCGTCACTGAGTCGCCACGGCCGCGTGGTCAGTCTCGTTTGGGGCGCTTGATCGAATCCGGCAAGGCCTCTTCCTTAATGTCTTACTTTTCCAAGAGACAGTGCCCCAACAGAATGAAGGGTTTAAGAGGTCTCGGGAACCCACAATAAGGTCCTGACATTAATTACGGCTTAATCTGCTTCTAATCTCCCGCTGCGATCCTTATGCATCTGCCAGACCCGGCGAAAGCTGTGGCTGGCCAAAGCAAACAACGCCAATGTTTACTTTTCGCCAAAAGTCGGTCTTGAACGCCATCCTCGGACTCGCCCTCCTGTTTGCCGGCGGGGCGAATTCTTTCACCGTGTCCGTGGATGCCGATGGTGATGAAGACACTCCGCCGATTGTTGTGGAACTGAGCTTTGATAACCACAAAAAAACACCTGTGGAGCTCAAAGCCGATCCGCAGCACCGGCAGGCAGAGTGTACCTGCACCGAATCATCGCAGCACATGATGAAGTCGCTCGACCGCCAGCCCGTCCCCGGACCTGGCAAGGGCTCGCCTGAGCTCCTGGTACCCCTAAGAACGTAACTCTCCAACCTATCTCTCTCTGAATCTCGCCGAATTTCAAATGCAGGCCAGGACTTTGTTTCTAGCACCTGCAAATGAATTGCGGTGACCCCGGTTCAGCTTGCGCCTGTGCGCGCCGGCAAAACCTTGCGCGGCCAAAGCCGCGCCGGCAAATCAGCAACTTTTTCGCTTGGCTAGATCTCGTCTCTCGCTGGCGCGTGCGTGTGCACTCTGGCAGCTGAGCCGCGACCGGGCCAAGCCTTACAAAAAACACCACACCCACTCGCGCCACGGTGGCTTGAAGGAGCTTGAAAACAATGACGCGGTATGAGCATGCACAAAAAACTTCCGTAACAGGCGCAACTTCCAGGAGCAGCCGCAAGACGTCTGCGCCCGGAGCCGGCCTGCGTTTCTTCCGGTCCCTAGTCGTTCTGCGGACCTCCGCTTTGGTGGTCGCGATTGTTGTCGCGCTTGGTTATTACAGTCATGTACGGGCGCAGGAGGGCAACCGTCCCGGCCTCATCGTACTGCCACTACGCCCCATTGCCCCGCTTTCAACCGTCACTGTGCCTCCGGTCTTTGGCATTGAAGGCATCATCGCGGACAAGACTGCCGCCATCCAGCTCGGCAAAGCTTTGTTCTGGGACATGCAAGCGGGCAGCGACGATGTCCAAGCTTGCGCCAGTTGCCATTTCAACGCCGGCGCTGACAGCCGTCCTGCCAACCAGGTCAATCCCGGGCAGGCAGGCGGCGATAACGCTTTTCAAATGGGTCCGCAAGTGGGCGGCGTGACCGGCCCGAATTACATCCCTAATCCCGGGTCGCCCGGAGCCGGCTTCGGCGGATATCACGACGGCGATTTCCCCTTTCACAAGCTGGCCAACGCCGACAATCGGATGACCGTGTTGTCGGACCTGAACGATGTGTCCGGTTCACAGGGCGTATTCCCCACGCGCATGGACCAGGTGGTGATTTCGATCACGAATCCTCCTGCTCCAACGCCAACGCCCACACCCACGCCGTCGCCCGTACCTGGCGCGGGTGGCCGCGACGCTGCATGCAACGAGACCGAGCGTGATGATCACGATGGTCCGGGAATGACGCGCAATCCCAAAGGAGTGGAATCGCCCGGACGACAGGTGAAGGGTGGCGGCAGCAGCAACAGCGGCAGCTCACGTTGTTCCGGCGGCAGCTTTGCGGTTTCATCGCGTGGCGCCCAGGCGCCCAGCGCCAGGCCGTCCAGCGTTGCTCCGAAATCCCAGGTGGTTGGAAGCTCAACCAGCGTGGAAATGAGCACCTCGGTGCCGGACCCGGTGTTTTCTTATCCTGATCCCGCCAACCCCGGCGCCCGCATCAACACGCGCCGGACCACGGGACGCAACACGCCCAGCGTAGTCAACGCCGCGTTCAACTTCAGAAACTTCTGGGATGGCCGCGCGCAGAACCTCTGCAATGGAGTCAATCCTTTCGGCGCCCGGGAAAAGAACTCACACCTGGTGGTAGTCGGTCTGGACGGCAAGCTTTCCAACGCGCTTGTGGCCATGAAGAACTCGGCGCTTTGCTCGCAAGCGCTCGGTCCCATTCTCAATGGGGTGGAAATGTCCCCTGACGGACGCGATTTCCATCAAGTTGGCCGGAAGTTGCTCAATCGCACTCCTCTGGCCAAGCAGCTGGTGGACCCCACGGACAGCGTTCTCGGAGCCATGTCCAGCTCGCCGCAACCGGGGCTCAACACTTCTTACCAGGCATTGATCCAGAAGGCCTTCGCGCCGGAGTGGTGGCAGTTCGCTGCCCAGTTGTGCCTAGCCGGCGACGGCAGCATCGCGGCAACGCTGCCCAACGCGAGCAGCACCTGTCCCGCGGGCAGCCAGGCGTACAGCCAGATGGAAAACAACTTCTCGCTCTTTTGGGGAGTCGCCATCCAGATGTACGAAAGCACGCTGATCTCTGACCAGACCCCGCTGGACAAGTACCTGGAACAGCAGAAGACGTACTCGCTGGTGGGCGACAGCAAGAACCAGCAATTCACCATCCAGCTTGCACCCAATGTTGATCCCAACACGATCTCGGTCATCGAACTCAACCCGCACAACGATTTCAGCGACTCAGACGTTTACGCGTTTGACGATGGCTACGGCGGCGTCATAGGAGAAGGTCTTACCCAGGCCAACATCAATTACGCCACCGGTGTGCTGACCGTGTTCTTTGACGTTCCGCCCAAAGCGGCTTTCCCCATCAAGATCAACTACTCGGTGGGACCCACGCCGCTGACTCTGGCGCAACTGCGCGGCTTCCTGCTGTTCCAGACCAAGGGCCGTTGCGTGGTTTGCCACGGCGGTCCGGAGCTTTCCAACGCCGCGGTGGACACCGTTGGCCCCAATCCACTGGAGCGCATGGTCATGGGCGACCTGGGCGTCCGCGTGTATGACACCGGTTACTACCACATTGGCGTGCGTCCGGGCGCGGAGGATGGCGGCCTGGCCGGCTCTGATCCCGTGGCCGGTCTCCCGCTCTCGCACGGTGAATTCACGCGGCAGCGCGTTTGCAACGATCCGTCGTTAACGCTGATGATCCCCGGCCGTCCCGGCGATGGCCTCACGCAATCTCCTCTCACCTGCAACGACGATATTGCGCGCACCGGATTCTTCAAGGCTCCGCAGTTGCGCAACATCGCTCTTACCGCGCCTTACTTCCACAACGGCAGCCAGCTCACGCTGGAACAAGTGGTGGAGTTCTACAACCGCGGCGGCGACTTCAACCAGGGCGCCGAGCTTTCCATCATGGATCCGGACATTGATCGCATCGGCCTTACCTTGCAGGAGAAGCAAGACCTGGTGGACTTCCTGCGCAATGGACTCACGGACCCGCGCACGGTGGCCCAGTCGGCGCCGTTCGATCACCCTGAGTTGGTTGTGGCCAACGGCCACGCGATGGCTTCCAACGGCTATCCGGTGGTGAACGATCCACAGCGTCCCGGCCAGGCCGTTGATAACCACATGCAACTTCCGGCTACCGGAGCACAGGGCGGCCAGCCCATGAAGACTTTCTTGGAGAACCTGGTGGGGGTGAAAAATGCACGGCCTAACTGACCCGCACACAGCGAACCAGGAGCGCAAGACCACGAAATCAGAGCAGTACCAACCTTGGGAAACCAGCAGTACGACGGAAGGAGTCTTTAACATGAGGGCGTTTCAAAAAAGTAAAAGTATCTTCAGTTTTGCAGGTGTTGTACTGCTGCTGATGTTCGCTGTAACGGCGACGTCGTGGGCGCAATTCACTGCACCGACGGTCCCCCCAACACCGGCGGTGGTACCTGCACGGCAAACTATTCCGGCCGGATTCGAGATGACCGGGTTCATCCAGTACGCTTCGGTGGACCAGATGTGTATCCCGAATCCGACCCCCACCCCGGCCAACCCGCCTCAGCCTGACGGTTGCAAGACCTCCGGCGGCTGGATCCAGGTGAACGGCATGGTCATCCGGGTACCGGCGAACACGATTGTGCAATTTCCGGCCAACACCATTACCTGGGAGGAAACTTTCGAGTTCAATTCCACCGGAGTGCCCGGCGAAACCGGCATGGCGCTGGCGGATACCGTGCGCTTGCCCGGGACCTATGAAGCGTCCGTCCAGGGAAACATCGTCAACGGCCAGTACATCTCCGGCCTGGTTTTCCTCTCGCAGCAGTCGCTGATGGGATTCCAGGGCTTCATCGAAGGTTTCGACTACGCCAACGGCATCGCCATCGTGAACGGCTACCGTGTGCAGATCAACGATCCCGCGGACAAGTTCAGCGCCGGCTATGACGGCTGGAGCAACGCGGTCACTCCCGCGAATCCAACCGGAGCTTCATTCCTGCAGGATTCGCGTTTCTCGATTGACGAGAACAATCCAACCATCAAGACGGAAACCGCGTATCCGTTGTGCATCCCGCGCGTTGATCCGCTGGTTGGGCCCGATGATCCGCTGTGCCCGCAGAAGAACCGTCCGCGTGACGCGGCCGGCATTCCGCTCAGCATTTTCACCATGGACCCGGTGATTGATCCAGCCACCGGCCTGCCGCCAGTCAGCTTCAACAGCGATCCGCTGCAGCCGCCCACCGATCCCAGGGTGTTTGCTCCGCTGGAAGTGGGCGACTGGATTGACATCGGCGGCGAGCTGCTGCTGGATTCCAAGGGTGCCCCGTACATTCTGGCGCACACCATCACGGCCAACGTGGGCATTTTCACTTTCCCTGGAACCGATCCAGCGTACGTAGCCATTGACGTTCTGCTGCAAGGCACAGGCGGAGTCGCCAATCCGGCGTTCCCGCAAGAAGCCGGCATCCGCACCCGCGTGGAAGGCTTCACCACGGACGATTCGCGCGGCATTGACGTTTACGCGATTGACATTGACTGCAACGGCAAAGACACGCCCCGCATTCCTTTTTGGGCGGCCGGCTTCCCGGTTGATCCCGGACCGCCGACCGGAGCAGTCCGTGGCCGGTGGCGCTGGCGTCCGAACGGCGGCAATTTCCTGCCTCCGTCCATGGTGGTAGGGGCTGCGATTTCCGGCGGCGTCCAGGCCATTGCCGACCCCACGCTCAACATTCTTACCGAGCAATATCAGGCT
>JBGPLR010000122.1:0-8042 GCA_041486545.1 Terriglobia bacterium | reverse complement strand
CAGGTTGGGCGACCAGTCTTTGGCCAGCGCTTCCACCACATCCAGGTGCGCAAGAAACAGGATTGGCTTGCCCGGGCCTTTGCCGTGCAGACGCGCCACCAGGTTGTGCTTGTTGGCCACCGGCCCGCCGACGAATACGTCTTCCGCCGGGAATCCCGCGGCGCGTAAACGGGCCTCCATGGCTTTTGCCGCCGTGGTCACGTTGCCCAGGGGCGTGTCCGTGGTATTGATTTCGATCAGTTCTTTGTAGATGTCGCGCGCGAGTTGCTGCGTGGGCGTAAGCGCGGGCTGTTGGGCGAAGGCGACTGCAGTTGTTGCTATAAACAAACCGGCAACAAATAAATGTTTCATTTCAGATCCTGAGGCGTTGGAATGAAGTGCGAAGCAGCGATTATAGCGGAGCGCCGATTATGGGATTGCCACCGCCGCGTCGTGGCAACGATCTACAATTCTGGCAATTCCGGCGATTTTGGCAATTCTGGCAATCTTTCCGGCCCCCCTACCCCGCCAAAAACTCCGTGGTCTCCTTCAGAAATAACTCCAACTGATCATGGTGCACCCAGTGTCCGGCTTTGGGGACTTTGATCAGCCGTCCGTTGCGGATGGCCTTCACCCGCGGATCGTTCTCCGGCACGGGCGCAAAGCTTTCCATCCCCCAGAAGATAAGCGTAGGCGCGGTGATCTGTCCGAAGAGTTCCACCGCGTCCTGCAAATTATGGCCGTAGGGCGAGATGGCGCGCACGTAGTTGTCGAACTTCCACACCATGGAGCCGTCAGAATCCCAGTTGGTGCCGTGCAGCGTCAGGTGTTGGGCCACTTCATCGGAAAGATGCGGGTTGGCTTCTTTCATGCGCGCCATGGCGGCGTCCAGGTTGGGGTAAGCGCGCTGCGCGCGTTTTTCCATGTCGCGAACGTTCTCAATCCACGTCCGCAGGCGCTGGCTGGCCGGGCCGTGCACGCGATGCGCGGCGGGGAAGCCCACTCCTTCCACTGACACCGCTTTGGCCACTCGGTCAGGATAGACGCCCGCGTAATGCAGCACGACCATGCCGCCCAGTGAGTGGCCCACCAGGCGGATCGGGAATTCATCAATGATGTCCAGCAGCGCGGAGAGATCCAGCACGTGCTCTGCTATACCGTACATGGCGCCCGGCGCCCATGCGCTGTTGCCGTGGCCGCGCAGGTCCAGCGCGTAAACGTGGTAGTGCTCGCGCAGCGAACGCGCCACCCAGTCCCAGTTGCGTGCGTGGTCCAACCCGCCGTGCACCAGCACCAGAGAAGGCTTGCCATCCTGCCCGTAGTCCCAAAGCTGCAGTTTCAAGCGGTCAGAGTAGAAGAAGTGCGAGATCGGTTCCATAGCTGCCATCATTCTATCGTGGAGTGACGTGCGCGTATGACCGCGCGCAGCGCGAATCACAAGACCCAGCGCTTGACACCAGCGCCGCGCCGCCTTAGACTCCGACTCCTCATTCGCATAACGTCTTTTTTGCGTCGAAGCAGACAATCCAGCCGGGGAGGGATACCCATGATGTCCTCGCGTTCAATCAAAATATTTAGCGCTTTGCTTTTGACTATGTTCTGCCTGGGAGGAGTAGCGCAGATGATGCCGAATCCGTACGGTCCGCCAATCAGCAATGAAAACGCCAAGAAAGCCGCCGCTGCTGCGCTGGCCGAAGCGGCGAAAAACAAATGGAACATGGCGGTTGCCGTGGTGGACCCCAACGGCACGCTGGTGTACTACGAGAAGATGGACAACACCCAGCTGGGCAGCGCCGATGTGGCCGTTGACAAAGCGCGTTCCGCCGCGCTGTATAAACGCCCCACCAAGGCCTTTCAGGATGCGCTGGCGTCCGGCGGTGCGGGCTTGCGCGTAATGAGCCTTCGCGGAGCGATTCCCGTGGAAGGCGGAGTGCCCATTGTTTCCGATGGAAAGATCATCGGCGCCATTGGAGTCTCCGGCGCCAACAGCGACCAGGATGGCCAATGCGCCAACGCCGGCGCCGCGACCATCAAGTAATCCAGGATTAATGCTGCTCGCCAGCACGGGGTGGAGCAGGCATTTATGCCTGCATTCCGCCGTCCTTAAGATGATTCGGGCTTAAGCCCCTGAAGAACAGGAGAATCACGCCATGAAAACAACTCGCCGCAATATCTTGAAGAGCACGGCGGCACTCGCCGCCGCTGCCGCCACTGGCGGTTGGGCTGCTGTGCCTGCCGAAGCCACCAAAGAAAAGATGCCTCGAGGCATGGCCAAGGGGCTCACGCTGCTTAGCATGCGCCGCAACAACGCGCCTGGGTTTTCCGCCTACACCCTGGCCGTGAAAACCGACAAAGGCATTCTGGACGTGGTGGAAGCCTCCAAACTCCTGCATCTATTTGCTCCCGCCACGGTCGATCAGCTTTTGCAAGAGGAACACGGCCCAGCCCTGAACGTGCTCGTGGACGCCGCGCTCAAATCGCCGGCAGCCAAGAGCGCGTTCGTCAAGGAAGACAGCATCGAGTACGGGCCGCTGCTTTCCCATCCAGAGAAGGTCGTCTGCGTCGGGCTGAACTATCGCAAGCACGCGCAGGAGACCGGCGCTGCCGTCCCCAAAGAACCGGTTCTGTTCAACAAGTTTCCCACGTCGCTGAACCGTCACAACGGCACCGTCAAGTTGCCGGTGAATCTGGCCAAGAAGTTCGACTACGAGGTCGAGCTGGTGATCGTGATCGGCAAAGAAGCCAGCAACGTCGCCGAAGCCGACGCGCTCTCCTACGCCGCCGGCTACTGCACCGGCAACGATTTCACCGCGCGCGACCTGCAATACGAACTCGACGGCAAACAGTGGATGATCGGCAAAGCGCTGGACCAGTTCGCGCCGCTGGGGCCTTACATGGTGACCGCTGACCTGATTGATCCTGACAATCTGAAGCTGGAATGCCGCGTCAACGGCGAGACCCGCCAGTCGTCGAATACCGCGGACATGATCGCCAACTGCCGGCACATGATCAGCTACATTTCGCGCTACATCCTGCTCAAGCCGGGGGACATCATCTTTACCGGCACACCGGAAGGCGTGATCCAGGGCAAGCCCAAAGACAAACAGGTCTGGCTCAAGCCCGGCGACAAGATCGCCTGCAGCCTGGAAAAGCTGGGCGAGCTGAAGTTTGAGCTGGTTTAGGGCATCACTGCCGGAGTCTCGGGCGTGTCTGGCGGGCGCGCCCTGGCAGTAAGTCAATTTGAATTTCTATTGCGTTTCTCAGGATCCACGATTCACCTCAGGCTTTGTCATCCTGAGCGGAGCGACGCTGCGCAGCGTGGCGTCGCGCAGTCGAAGGACCCCGGGAGTCTCTCCTGTCCCATGCCGCGTCAGTGCGTTCTCACCGCGCGGCCGCTCCAGCCAAAGAAGGATGCACAGTCTTCGCACGAACTCCCTGCAGCTGTGTGGTGGGAATCAACATAGTCGGGATGCTTCGACTTGCTCTTACCTCGCGTGGCTCGGCTCGAGCGGCGCTCAGCACGCCAAGTTCGCGCCCAACGTCGTCCGAAGGCTGCCCCTAAACGTCTCCTTTTTCCCTTTCTTTAGAGCGCCATGTATGGCACCATCCTTCTAACCCCTTGAGAAGGAATCGATTGACGGATATGAAGTTCAAGGCCCTTGTTTTCTGTGTTTTCATTACATTCGTACTCACTGTTTCCGGCCAGCAAGCGGCGCCTCTGCCGCCTGAGCCCGTGTCGCTTACCGTTCCTGACGTTGAAGTCGTGAACCAGTTCGGCGAGCACGTGAAGTTCAACTCCGGCGTGGTCAAAGGCCGCGTCGCGGTGATTGCCGGATTTTTTACCACGTGCACCTCCATGTGCCCCATCACCCAGGAAAACATGGCCAGGCTGGCCAAGCTGTTGGGCGACCGGATGGGTCGCGATGTGGTGTTCATCTCGCTCAGTACCGACGCCGCCCGTGACACGGCGCCGCGCATGAAGGCCTGGGGCGACAAATTTCACTTGGGGCCTGGCTGGACCCTGGCCAGCGGCAACAAAGCTGACGTAGACACGCTGCTGAAATCGCTGGGCTTGTACGTGGATATTCCGCAGAGGCACCAGTCGGCGCTGATCATCGGCAACCAGACCAGCGGATGGATGCGCGCCAGCTCGTGGTCCTCGCCGGAAAAATTGCTCAAAGTGATTGACGGCGTTTCCGCCGGCGCCGCGCAGGTGCAGACACCTGCCGCACAAGGCAAGTGAACTTGGTCTTGTAAAGCTTGGTCTTTTAAAGAAAGAACAGCCGGTCAGGCCGCCGCAGTCTTCCTTTGTCGCACATTTTCGCTCCATGCCGCTTACCGCCGTGGCGTCAATTGGTCCGTAGCTGGTTACAATCTGCACTGGAGCGAATCCCGTGCTTGCTATGTTTTTGATCTTGCCTGCTGGCGTTCTCGCCGCGATGGTGCTGGTTCAGCTGGTCTGCGCCCGCATTGACTCCCGCAAATTCGCCGCGCCCGGCGAACTCATAACCATCCCCGGCGCAAAAATGCACGTGCGTCGCATGGGCCCGGATCGCATAGGCCAACGTGAGGACGCCCCGGCCGTAGTGCTTGAGTCTGGAATCGCGGCGTCAACCCTCAACTGGTGCATGCTGCAGCCGCAACTGGCGGAGTTCTCAGCCACCTGCAGTTATGATCGCGCGGGCTTCGGCTGGAGCACCACCGGTGACCGTGCTGCTGCCTGTACGCTGCACCAGATCACAGAAAACCTGCACGCCCTTCTGCACGCCATGGACGTGCCGCGCCCTTACATCCTGGTGGCCCATTCCTTTGGCGGATACATTGTCCGCTCGTATGCGCAGAAGTTTTCCGGCGAAATCGCAGGACTGGTGCTGGTGGACCCGCTTACGCCGGAAGAGTGGGTGCAAGCCAGCCCTGCGAAACTCTCCATGCTGCACCGTGGCGTATGGTTTGCGCGGATCGGTGGCTTCTTTGCTGCGATCGGCCTGATTCGCGGACCGCTATGGTTGCTGCAGCGCGGCAACCGCGACGTCCCCCGCGGCCTTCTCAGCGCATTTGGCCCCAGGGCCACGCAGCGAATTACCGGGCTGGTGCGCGAACTGAGCAAACTTCCGCCTGACGTCACGCGGGTCATCCGCGCGCTCTGGAGCACGCCAAAGTTTTACTGGACCTTGGCCGGCTATCTCCAGTCGCTGCCCGGCGCCGCGCAGGAATTGGACGCCACTGCCTTTCCCGCCGAGCTGCCGGTTACCGTGCTCTCCGGCGCGCATAACCCGGAGGAACGCCTGCAGGAGCACGCAGCCATCGCCCGCCATTCTGTGCGCGGCAGACATGTCATCGCGGACAAGAGCGCCCACTGGATTCATCTGGACCAGCCGGAACTGGTGACCGAAGCCGTGCGGGAATTGGCGAACGCGGCAAAAGCCAAGGTTCTTGCCGGGTGACCCGCGTTCACGGCTGCGCTTCGTCTCAAGCATACAGCGCTTTTCTACATGGACTTTGAAGAGTGCGTAAGACCTACTAATCTAACGAGCCGTCATCCCGAGGGCCGTTGAACGAGCAAGCGCTTTCGGGCCCCCATTCGCGCCCGCTTTTGGCGTGAATGGGCAGAGCTTGCGAGTAGGCCCGAGGGACCTTGTGTTTCAAAATGTCGGGCCATATTCGGTAGAACGCAAGGTCCCTTGCTCCTATTCGGACGCTGATGACGGCGCGTCCTCATTGACGGAGCTCGGCGTGACGAATTTGAGATAAAGAAGACAGTTCTCATGCCGTCCTTTAGCCGGACCGCCCTCACCATTTACAATGCTGTGCGGAGAAATCCCCATCCATGAAGAAGGTTGTCGAGCGCACGCACAACAAGAACTATTACCGCGTCCTGCACGTTCCTATTTGGATTTGGGCGTTTTGGATCCTGCCCGGCCACCTGACCGCTGACCTCTACGCTCACGGCCCCGACCGCCGCCACTGGATCTGGCTGGCCGTGGTGACCGCTGTCTGCGCGTGGCGCGCGTTTGCCGGACGCTTGCCCGGCGCTGAACCTCAGCCCTACATTACGCATTACGGCGAGGAGAAGCCGAACCTCTGGTATCGCGTGATTTGCTACACCACCGCCTGGATTGATCTGCTGGTGCCTTTCACCATCAACCTGGCCGGCCTGGTCATTTACTTCTTCACCGGCAAGTGGAACATCAATCAGATGTACACCAAGATGTATTACCTGCTGGCCGCCGCAGTCGTGGCCGCCACGGTGCTGGATTTCACTCCCCGCGCCCGCCGCTCCACCCGCGGAGAAGGCGCAGAAAAAGGCTGGTTTTACGTGGCGGTGTGGGTAGTCGTGCCCACGCAGATTGCCGGGCTCGCCATGTGGCGGCTGGGACGGTTCCTTGATTTCTCCCCCGGCAACCTGGGCGCATTGCGGCTGGCTACGTTCCTGATCGTCGCCGGAATATTTCTGGTCTTGGGACTCATGAGCAGGCTCCCTCGGACCCAGCGCTATAACATTCCCAGGGGCACCATATCCGATATGGAGGTCTCAGGCGGCGCCTGAATTCCGGCACTCCACCGGAAGTCCCTGCTAACGTCTTGAACCAAAAGCATTTGTTGGCACGCCTGCCTCATCCGGGCGCAAGCGCAATAATCTTCACAAGTCTCTCTTAATTTTTTACGGAGAGATTAACGTCCTTTGCCCGGCATCGCGCATCAAAAAGTAAAAGCCCATTCGACGGTGGGCGCATTCCGACGGAGAAGTACCGATGAGCCTGAATTCCTCATATGCAAGCCCAGACCTAATACAAGAACTTTCGCGCTGTGAAAGCCAGTTGACCGATTGGCTGGCTGGATCTGAACGCAACGCCCAACTGTTTGCCCGCGACCCAATCGCGGCCATGCGCGCCGCCAATCTCGATCTGGCAGAAGACACTTTGCGTGAATTGGAGCAAATCACCAACTCCATCGCGCGAAAAATCAAACAAGCAGCATAAGGGATAGAAAAACTCCTGATCGCTCTGCGCCTCCTGCGGGCCAGGGAATGGCCGTTCAAGGCTTTTTCGGCGTAATTCCGCAGGCTTTCGATACTTGGGCAAGGTCAAGCCCGGCGGGCGAGAATTCGGCGATGTGCGGGCCGCTCTCTCCCAGAAACTCGATCTTGAATATCTCCGCGCCGATTAGTTCGCGCGTAGTGCCTTTGTCCATCGCCAGGTAGTTTCGGGTCCAGTCCCAGCCGTGGTTGTTGTGGCGGTTGTTCACGCGGACCACCACTTCCATCTTCGGCTGCCCAAAGAAACCGGGATGGGTGGGCCGCCCGAGCCTTACTCCGGGACTAAAGGTGCTGGCTTTCAGCTTACCGTTCTCGCACAACAGGTCCACCCGAGCTTGAAAAGGGCGGTCGCGTTCGGCGACGTCGGCAAAAAGCTCAAAGCGCACCTTGCGCGCCGCGGTCATCTTGTCCTCATAGTCGTACTGCTTCCAGTTGCCTCCGGCGCTTGTGCCGCCGCTCTGCGCGCCGCTTGACACCGCCAAAGCACAGAGCATAAGGCATGACGCCAGCGCGGACTTCAGCAGGAACGGTGGGCGACGACGCGAAAATAACTGCCGTGTGTTCAAGGTTCTCCCTCGATGGGTGGCTACCCAGCTAATAGTAACCGCAAAACCAGCAAAAAGTTGCGTGAGGATTGGATGGGCAAAGGCGCCGGAGGAGTTGCTCTGATGCGCCGCGAAAATGCTCACGCTGGACGTGCGGATCGCTGCGCGCGCTTATTCGGCCAGGCAGTACGCCACAATCGTGTTGCCCCGCCGGCCGGTCGTTTGCTCAACCTGCTTGAGTATTTGCGATTCCAGATCTTCAGGGTCCGGCGTCATTTCGCACGCGGCGATCTGCTCGTCACTGGCGCCGTGATAGCAAAGCTCGCACACGCCCAACCCGCCTTCGGGGCCGGAGCGCACCGGAGGCCCGAACGTGCGGCAAGTCATCGGACGGGCAGCGTACAGGTCGCACATTCCGGTTGTCGGATCGAGCGCAGGACAAACTTCACCGTCGGCGAACTCGGCAAAGCGGTCTTCGGCGT
>JBGPLR010000121.1:0-8087 GCA_041486545.1 Terriglobia bacterium | reverse complement strand
GTGCTGATCCCGGCCGGCACGACAGCGGGTGGGTTCAACGTGACCACCCAACTGGTGACCGCGCAAACGCTGGTGACCATCTCGGTCTCCGGCGGCGGCGTAACCCAGTCCGCTGTCTTGACGCTGAATCCTGCGGCGGCTCCGGCAGCAACCGCCACGCTTACCGTAACGGCCAGCGGCCGCAGCGGAGAGTTTGTGACCTCCAGCCCGGCGGGGATCAACGTGGCCGTGGGAAGTTCGGCGTCCGCGTCGCTGACCACAGGCAACGCGGTCAAACTCACGGTGTCAAACGGCCGCAGCGCCATCTGGTCCGGCGCCTGCTCGAGCGGCGGCAACAAAACCAACAGCTGCACCTTTACTCTGACCGGCAACGCTTCGGTCAGCGCCAACGTGCAATAACCCTGCTTCAGCAGGATGTTAGGAAAGCGAACGGGCTCCCGGTAACCGCCGGGGGCCCGCGTGCTGGGGGCACGGCTCAAGCCCTCTGCGGCCTTGCCTTCAAGCTGACGGATTGGGTTGCGTCGGGTTTGGGGGAAGTTTGCGGCAGCGGCTCGCGGCGATACAGCTTTGCCGTGTTCTGTGCCACGGAGATCAGCAGGATGAGCAGCATTCCGCTGATGCCCAGGGTCCCGCCAACGTCGAACAATCGGTACGCTCGTCCCGCAACATGCGTCATGGTCTTCCAGAACAAAGCGATGTTCCCGATGCACAGCAGCAGCCGCAGTTCGGTGGGGCCCATTTTGAAATAGGAAATCTTGAAATCGCCCAAGGTATAGCTGGCCAGATACACCTCAATGGACAACATGAGGTAGGCGATGAGCAGTCCCAGCGCTACCCACGGTGACATGTATCCGGAAAGCGCCAGCCCGCCCAGCAGGAACAACGCGCTGAAGGCGTCCACGATGTGGTCCACGTAGAAGCCGTAGCGCGGACGCGGGCAGTTGCGGAAGCGGGCCAGCGTGCCATCCAGGCTGTCGCCCAGCCAGTTCACCGCCAGGCCGGCCATCACCAGGATGAGACCCGCGCGGTTCCAGCGCGACCACCAGTATCCCGCGCCGGCCACGGCCATGGCAGCCAGTCCCAGCACGGTTAAGTGGTCAGAGTTGATCCAAGCCGGCGTGCGCGCCGCCAGCCACTGTAAGGCTTTCTTTTCCAAACCGGCGAGAAAGCTCTGCTGCGTTCGTTTGGCTTCCCGGAAGCGGAGAGTTTGGTTCTTGGGCATGATGTTTCCTCCGAGTCTTTGCGTTGTGCAGGGCCAGCATGAGGTGGAATCGCTGCCCCGGCAATGCACCGGCGCGCAACTGGAGGTAAAGCCCAGGTAAAGAGCAAACCGGCTGATTTGGCGGGAGATCGTCGCCTGCTCAACATGCCGGAGTTGACTTGTTGATGAGTTTTTGAAAGCTGTCCATTCTTGAAATGATTCTGCCTGCAAGCCCGGAGCCTGTGGCTCGGCAAGAAGCAAACAGATGCACTCCGAATAAGGTAAGAGCTGGATTGAAGATTTCTAATGTACCTAGTAGCTATCTACAAGCGGAAGCTTGAGTTAGAAAGAAGATTCTCATTAGGACTAAATTAAAACCCCTAACCTTAACCACTCTTTTCTTGACAGAAACCAGCTCTCGACGGAGAATCTTCTCATTCCCGTTCGGACTCCGCACAAAGTCGTCCCCAACTTCCGGGGCGGGTCCCAGACGGACAGAAACTCGACGGAGACCTTATGGATCGCCCAGACCCTGGCGTGGCCGATGCGCCGCAACGCCGTGAAGCTGAGAAAGACCGCGCCACGCGCCACGAACTCAAAATCCCTTTGCGCTATCGCCTTACCGGCCAGCCCGATTGGTTAAGTGGCGAAACCATCAATGTCAGTGAATCCGGGATTCTGTTTTCTTCCAACAATTTGCTGGAAGTAGATTCACGCCTGGAAATCACTTTTCAAACTTCCGGTGCACCGGCACTGCGTTCCAGCACTCGAGTCGCCATGGTAGTGCGCCGGGTTTTAAGTAACTGGCCAGAAACCAAACTTTTTTTCGGCATCAGATTCTGTTCCTAGAAGCCGCATCCTTTAGCCCTAAGAGCAAGTGCCTCCCGGCTCTTCCCATTTGCACCTCAGCTTTCTTGGCCACTCTGACAAGGTCCCATTTGCCGGCAGGATGTCTTTTCTGAAACTACCGGGACCAGCAGAAATACTTCTCTAAGCCATGGCGACGGGATCGTCGATCCGAAGAATGCAGCCATCCGGAAGACGGTTCACCTCCGAGGGCGGTGCCTTGGCCGCCAACGGCTTTAGAAATTGACCGGCGGGGTGCGGGCAATCCATAATTCATAGGAATTGACATTCAATGTGATGGTGAAAGAAAAAAGTTATGAGCACACAAAACGATCCGAATCAGCCAACTCGTCTGGAAGAGCTGGGACGCAAGGTGGGCAAGTCCGTTGGCGAGACAGTGAAGAGCCTGGATCAGGAGAGCGAGCGGGTGATCGCGTACCTGAACGCCGAGGTAGTGCCGGCCATCCGCAACAAATCCAGCAAAGCATTGCGCACGGCCGCCGAGCAACTTTCCAAGCTGGCCGAATACATGGACCAGCACCCCTCCAAGTAGCGGGATGGCAGGCAGCAGGACTGGCCGGTCTGGCCCTGTTGCTGACTGGTTGCGGACACCATAAGACCGAAGCCAGAAATGTGCCTCCACCACCGGCTTCGGCCAGCACGCCGGCGCCGCGGTCGGCGCCTACGCCTGCGCCTGGGCTGACACCTGGTTCCACGACAAAGACTAAGCCGTCGCCCTCTGTGCCGCCAGGGCTTGCCTCTTCTGCTTCCTCTTCTTCCAGCATCCCGGCCGCCAGGCCGAAGCCTTCGCCCAAGCCTGAAGCTGAAATCATCGTCCCCAAAGGCGCCAAAGTTCTCTACGCGGAAACCGGATGGGCCAGTTGGTACGGGCCGGGGTTCCAGAAACGTCATGCGGCCAACGGCGAAGTCTTTGACACCGAGCTCATGACGGCCGCGCACCGCACCATTCCGCTGAATTCCATTGCGCGTGTCACCAACGTGAAGACGCAGGAGTCGGTGGTGGTGCGCATCACCGATCGCGGGCCGTTCGTCGGCGACCGCGTGCTGGACCTTTCCCGCGCCGCCGCCCGCAAGCTCAGCGTGTACCAGCATGGCACCGCGCTGGTGCGGATTGAAGTAGTGGAGTCTCCATCGTCTATTTACGAAGGCGGCCGCTGGTGCGTGCAGATCGGCGCGTTCCAGGACCACGACCAAGCCAGCAAACTGAAAGAAAAACTGTCGCGGCGGTATCGCACGGCGAAAGTCCTGCAGTTTGCCAGCCCGGTGGGCGGCGACTGGCTGCGCGTCCTGGTGGCCGACGACAGCAAAAAGCGCGCCCAGGAACTCGTCCGCGAAACCCACACCGATGCTGGCGTGTTTTTGGTCAGGATGGATTGAAAGCAGCAGTCAGTAGTCAGCACTCAGCCGTGGGGCTCTATTCAAAGCTCACGCCGAATTCTTACAGCAGAATTCCTACTTAATCACGCTGGTAAAAATAAAATCGTGTTGCCAATCCTGCTTGTAGCCTTGCTGGCGCAGGAACGTGGCGAGCTGCGCCCAGTGCCGCAGGCCGTGTAGCAGAGCGTGGATGAAGATCTTGCGGCGGCTGGCGGTGAGCGTGCCGCCAGTGCGCGTGGGGAAGCTCATGATGCCGTCCCAGTCCGGATCGTTGGCGGCCACGGCAAAGCTGCGAAGATCCTCCGCGCTCTTGTGGGCGGCGGCGAACAGCTGGTCGGCGGACATAGGCATGAACACGTCATATTCGCTGATGGGCTGGTTCAACAGCCTCTCAGCGTAGCGCTGTTGGACGGCCACGATGTGCACCACCACTTCGCGAACGTTCTTGGTCCCGGCAATGTCGCATGACAAGTTGAGTGCGGCCGGGTTCTTCTTGAAGAAGTCGCCCCAATGTTGGGTTTCTTCCGCGCAGTAGTCCAGCAGTTCGCCAAAGCTGAGTCCTCGCATATGTGCTCCTTTCCTGCACCTTTTGAACCAAGATTTATTAAGACTTGTTAACTTTGTAAGGGCATTTCTTGCTTGGGCTTTGTTCAGCTAAGTATATTATTTTCAATGCAATAATAACCTTTTCTAGCCCTTTCGCAAACTCTTCTGTCTGGACGATTAGTGATACTGCATGTAGTATCAGCATCTAATGAAATGGATAAGGAACGGATACAAACGAAGATTCGGGATATCGCACAAAGCCCTAAAAATGTCCGTTTCTCTGAACTGGAGAAATTGTTGGATAACCATATCGGACCACTTTTCCCAAATTATAACCATCACGGAAGTCCCCATCATGCTTTCACCGTTGGCGACCAGACGTTCAACATTCCTGAGCCTAAGGGTAGTTCCTTCGTAAAGAAGGTATATGTCATCAAGTTCTTGGAAGCGATGGAGGCCGTGGGATTGTACGAGCAGGAGGAGGGGAAATGAACCTCGAATATTATCTGTCCTTGAATTACAAAAAGACAATTTTTCAGGATGAGGATGGCGATTACATAATCGAGGTTCCTGACTTGCCGGGATGTGCTGCTGACGGTTCTACTCCGGCTGAAGCTTTTGAGAATTTGCGCGAAGCGATGTCTTCTTGGATGAGCTCAAGAATTGCTGCTGGTTTGGAGATTCCTGAGCCCCGCGTTGAGAGCCAGTACAGCGGCAAAGTGCTGTTACGCATGCCTCAGTATTTGCATCGCAGATTGAGCCAGCAAGCTGAACTTGACGGCATCAGTCTCAACCAGTACATGGTTTCATTGCTGACAGATGCATCTGCCATGACCAGCGCAGCACATTATTTGAAGTCCAGAGTCGGCCTCTTTACTGTGGGCACCGCAGAGTCAATTCGCAGTCGGCTGGAGAGTTGCCTCAACTTTGAGTTTTCAAATGAGCCGTGCGGGCCGGTCATTCTAGGAACACAAGCGAATGTGGTGTGTTCGGAGCCGTATTATAGCGCCAAGACAACTTTTCGTTATTGGTCGCAATATGTTGGTCAAAGTCTAAAGCCCAAACAGTTAACCGGGGGCATCGCCGAAAACCCGCGCGACGCGTTCCCCGAGCGAAGCAACTTGGCATAACGGAGACTTATGGCTGAAATCATCCAGGTTTTTACTGTTGTCCGTAGGATTTTTCCTTCTGATGCCATACCGTGGCAAGTGATCAGCTTGCCTACCAACTTGCAGCGACTTAAAGAACGCTATAAGTTCGCAGATTCTACTCAGGGGCCCCAAGTGGGGGAAAGTGCTCCCCTCATTTTCGGGAATGGAGAATTTAACGAGTCTGGACTCTTGAGACCAATTCAACAACTCGTGCTTGAGCCGACGGTCATCCAACACCAAACAAACACGGACGACAAAGGAGCAGCAGCCTTTTATGCAAGTCTCTTGGATTGGTTCTCCGAGATCAAGGGAACGCAAGTGATGCTCGTTGAAAAGAAGAGGGCGTTCCAAACAATCATTGTAGCTAAGCTCGACGTGGAATTCGATCAGATGATTTCGGAAGAAATGAAGCAGTTCATACAGGCACAGGTATTGCCCGCAGTAAGTCAGCCGGACGCCGATGTCAGAATTGAGCTGCAAAGCTTATCTTGGAAGGTTTCATATGAAGCTACAGGGCGGGAATATATATACTTGCCAAAAGCCTTCACACTGGAGCCGCGCGTCGGAAGCAACTTTGGAGACAGAGTTTATTACACTATTTCGCCAACTAGCTATGCAACTCACCTTAAGCTTCTAACAGACTTCGAGAGAATCCTTGGCGATCGCAAGAAACAAGAAGGGACCTCGGCAGATCAGCGCTCGCAGAGAGCGAAGTAACTGAGTCTTAGACCGGAACTTCGCTGACGCTGAGTTACGATTCGCCGGGTTGGCCAGAAACCTCACTGTTCCTCTTCACCATCTGCAGCATCTCTTTGCGGATCCAGCCGGAGAAGAAGCCGATGAGCGTCCAATACAGACGGAACTTGATGCGCGCGGCGCGGCCGCAGCATTGCACCCGCGTTTCCGTGCTGAGCACGGTGACGCCATCGGCTTCTGTGAGATAAAAATTCCAGCAGGCCTTGGCCATGCCGGGCGGTGATAGAGTGGAAAACTCTTCCGGCTTCCAGTCGTGCAACACCGGCGCATCCGGACGCCAGAACCGCCCGATGATCGCCAGAACGATTTCCTCTTCCGGCACGCGGGCAATCTCCAGAAAGCCGCCAGCGCCGGCTGCGCCGATCGTCGCCAATGTTCGCGGGGACTTTGACGCAGGTTTGCGGCGCCCGAAAGTTCGCAACGCCATCAATCGTCGGGCCACCGGCAGGCTCATGAAATCAGCGTTCATGAGCTCGTCCCATACTCGCGGTCGCGCCGCGGCAATTCGGATGCTATAGGCTGCGGCCACGTCGTACTCCGGCATGAGTTCGTCAAGTTGCATGCGAAACCATCTTAATATTTGAGGGTTGCAATTTGCCGGGTGCTTACCTCTGGTACTATGTCCCCCGTTATGAGCGACTGTCTCTTCTGCAAGATCATTGCCGGCCAGATTCCCTCAAAGAAGGTTTACGAAGATGACCTCGCCTATGCGTTTGAGGACATCAATCCGCAGGCGCCAACGCATGTCCTGATCATCCCCAAGCGGCACATCGTGGACATTAAGGAAGCCACCGAGCATGACGCGGAGATCCTGGGTTACCTGAACCTGGTTGCGGCCAAGATTGCGCGTGAGCGCAGCCTGGAGCGCGGCTACCGGACGGTCTACAACGTGGGCCCCGATGCCGGCCAGTCAGTGTTCCATCTGCATCTGCATTTGCTGGGTGGGAGAAGCATGAGCTGGCCGCCGGGATAAGCAATTAGCCAATAGCAATTGGCAACCAGCAAAAGCCAAAAGCCGATTCCTCACCCGCTGCGCGGGTTCGAATGACAATTCCAGTTGAGGCCCGGTTTGGCTAATTGCCAAGTGCTATTTGCTAGCTGCTTCTTCACGCTTTATTGAAATTCTCGTCCGGCTCGTCTTCCGCGCCGTGGCGGCGCAGGATGTTGGGCAGGTTTTGCGAAAACGCTGAGCGCGGCATGACCACGTCACAGCCGGCTTCCTGGGCTTTCATTTTCAGGTCGCCCTGCAGGTGCGAGACAAATCCCACAATTGAAGTGGGCTTTTTGAATTTGCTGCGCATCTTGGTGATGATGGCCAGCGACTTGATGCTGTTGCTGTTCAGGTCCACTACGATCAAGGACGGCTTGTCTTCAGGTTTCTCGCCGATTTTCTCCAGGATGTCTTTCTCCGTCTTCACGAACTCCACTTTTACGTTGAGCTTGCGCGAAGTTTCCTGGATTTTTGCCAGGAAGAAGAGGTCATCCACGAAAGCGTAAATGCGGGTGGGAGCATCTTCGCGCTGGCGCAGCGGTTCCATGTTGGCGATGGGAGCAGCACCGTTGCGGAAACGGTCTCCTTGCGTCCCCTGGCCGTTCTGCGCGCGGTAGCTATGGTCCATGGGACCTACAAAAGCGGGGCCACGGCGTTGTCCGCGGCCACGACCGCGGTTCTGTCCGTCGCCACCTGCGCCCCCCGAGCGTCCCTGGCCGCCTTGGTTGTTCTGGGACGGATTACTAAAGCTTCTTTTGCGACGCCGCTGCTTCCGGTGTCCCGGATTGTGCGGCTGGTTGGTTCCTTCATTCATGCAAATTAACCTGTAGAGTTTTGGTTATGTGCCGGGTCCCGCAATCGCTCAGGAAGCAAGCTGTGAGCTCTGTGTTTTCACCTGGATCTGGCGGGGCAAAGGTCCGTACAATTTATTTCTTCGTGAAATCTTCTTTTATCAGCGCTTTAGCGCGAACAGCCGCACCGGAACGGGCAGCAAGTTGAAGACAGGGCAATAGTACCACGAACCACCCTGACTCCGGGGTAAAACTTTACGCATTCCCGGCAACCGAGGACAAGAAACGTAAAGACGATCCTGGGCTGTTAGGAATGGTGGGCGCTATAGGATTCGAACCTATGACTTCCACCGTGTGAAGATGGCACTCTACCGCTGAGTTAAGCGCCCACATTTGCGCACATTGTT
>JBGPLR010000120.1:0-8090 GCA_041486545.1 Terriglobia bacterium | reverse complement strand
GACTACTTCCTCAAGAGGACCAGGGTTGGCCGGAACTGAACCGAGGCGAGTTGGCGCGAAGACGCGGACAGTGGAACCTCCAGCACGATATGGCGCCGCGTTCCGGGAGTGAGGCCAACTTTTATGGCCCATGCCCGGATCGCCCATTTCGATTACTACATAGTAAATTTTAGGGCCGACCCACCCCCCTATCAGCGGTTTTGTTGCAAACAAAGGGTGAACTTCAATTCGACCGGCCGGTCACCGAGCGGTCGAACCCGCTTTTTCACTTCGTTTCGGCCCCGAATCGCCATCGATTTTCCCGCCGTCTGCCGAATCGTGATTTTACTCTCTGGTCAACACCCGTCGGCGCCAGTACCATCCATCCCGTTTTCACTTTTGAGTTTTTTCAAAGAACTTGTTGTCCCGACCGCCTGGGCAGCCGGGCCTTGGCTAAGGAACCGAACCAAGGGCCTGATACCGACATAATTATATCGTATTTTGTTCGCTTTTACAAGGACGAATCGGTTCATTTTCCTTTTCTCTCTTGATATGGCGCATCCCGATTCTTGTAGAAGGCGGCTGCCCAGGCTAAGTCCTCAACCTTTTTCCCGCAAGCTTGCCAAGCTCCCCATGCAGCCGGGTACGCTCGTCGTAGTTTATGGGGGAAAATCGCTGGGAACGTTGGAGATGATTCGGTGGAGCTAGTCGGGATCGAACTTGAGGCGTTCTGGCGGCGTCTGAGCCGCAGGCGAAGGACCTCATCGCAAACTCTTGGGTAAAAAAGAAAAACCTGCAGAATTTGGTGGAGCTAGTCGGGATCGAACCGACGACCTCATCGTTGCGAACGATGCGCTCTCCCAGCTGAGCTATAGCCCCACACGTGAACGAAGTTGCTTCGAAGATGATTTTACCAGCGTTGCGCGCTGGGGCAAAATCTGGCGGCGTCGCCCCGCGCGAATGCCGTCAGCGTGCGCGGCCCAGCATCCGGGCCAGCGCTCCGGGGAAAAATCGCTTCATGTAAGCCAGCATCTTCTCGCGTCCAGCCGCTACCACAATTTCTTTCTTTTCCCCGGCCACGCCCTGCAGGATCTGCCGCGCGCATTCGTCTGCGGACATGCCGCGGGCCAGTTCAGGGTCCATCTTGGCGTGCGATCCGCCATCGCCCTTCAACGCGGAGAGGCTGATCTGGGTGCGGATGTATCCCGGACACACCAGAGTCACGTGGATGCCGTTGCGCTCTTCCTCCGCCCGCAGAGCTTCATAAAACCCGTGCAACGCGAACTTGGTCGCGGAGTAGCCGGAGCGCAGGGGCACGCCAAACTTTCCCGCCACGCTGGAGATCACCACGAAATGCCCGCTCTTGTTCCCCAGCATGGAAGGCAGCACGGCGCGGGTCAGCGCTTCCGGGCCGAAGAAGTTCACCTCCATCAGCCGCCGGTAGACGCCTTCCGCGGTGTCGCGCGTCAGAGAGCGTTGGGTAATGCCGGCGTTGAGCACCAGAATGTCCACGCCCCCGAACATCACCTGAGCCGCACGCGCTTTCTCCGCCAATTCCTCGCTACGGCTCACGTCCAATGGAAGCACCAGCGTGTTCGGCGGGCCTCCGCACGCAACCTGGACGCGCTTGAGCTCGTCTTCGCGACGCGCGGAAAGAATGAGCCGGGCGCCCGCCTGGTGAAAGGCGATGGCCAAAGCTTCGCCAATCCCGGAAGATGCTCCGGTGATCCAAACGCGTTTGTCCTTAAACGTCATTTCCTTCACTTGGTTGCGGCAATCTCCACTGTGGCTGCGTAAAGGAACTGCACGAATTTTCCGAAGCCGGCGATTTCCACGCGCTCGTCGTTGCCGTGGACACGTTTGATATCTTCCGTGCTCATGAGGGTGCCAATATCATAAGCCTGCACGCCGCGGGCGCGCAGCTGCGCGGAGTCGGTGGCGCCCACCTGCATGATGGGGATGGTCAGCACGCCGGGGAAGACTTTCTGCTGGGCGTGCTCCAGCGCATGAAAGCCTTCGGTGTCCAGGCCCGACGGCGGCGTCGCCGGACGTTGATTGGCGTTCTCGGCATCAACAATCTTGATGGCCGGGTCATTGATCAGCGTGGTCAAAGCGGCTTTCAACGCGTCCATGTTTTCGTCAGGCAGTGCGCGGACGTCAAAGCGGGCCTCAGCTTCCGCGGGAATCACATTGGAACGGAACCCGCCTTTGATGATGGTGGGAACCAGGGACGTGCGCAGCATGGAGTAATACGACGGCTCGTAGGCGCGGAGCCTCTGCTGGACTTCCGGGTCTTCCACCTGGGCATAAAGCTTCGCCTTCTGTGGCGGGCTGATTTTGGCCATGAGCTGGAAGAAACGCCGCGTGGTTTCGTTCAGGCGCATGGGAGCTTCCCAGCCTGCAACCCTGCTGACTGCCGTGGCCAGGTGGGCGATGGCGTTGTCCATGCGCGGCGCGGAGCCGTGGCCGCTGGTGCCCTGCGCCACCAGAGAAAACCCGCGCGGAACTTTTTGCGTAGTGGAAACCGCAACGTACTGCACGCGGCCGTTCTCCTCCGGCACGTTGCCGCCTTCATTCAAGGCGTACTCGCAGGCGATCTCGTCCCAATGTTTCTCCACCATGAAATCAATGCCAAACTGCGTAGTGCCTTCTTCGCCGGCTTCGGCCAGCAGGATCACGTCGCGGTCCAGCGGAATTTTGAGGCGATGCAGCAGCAGAAAAACTTCCAGATTGGCGGCGTCCATGCTCTTGTCATCAATGGAGCCGCGGCCGTAGAGGTAGCCGTCTTTGATGATGGCGGCAAACGGGTCCATGGTCCATTTGTCGCGTTCCACGCCCACTACGTCCAGGTGGCCCATCAGCAGCAACGGCTTCTTCTTCCCGTTGCCCTTGAGGCGTGCGACGATGTTGCCGCGACCCGGCGCAGATTCGTAGATGGTAGCGGAAATGCCTTCCCCGGCCAGTACGCTCTTGATGTATTCGGCGGCGCGCGTCTCATTCCCCGGAGGATTGCTGGTATCAATCTTGACCAGTTCGCCGAGAAGTTTTACGGCTTCGGCTTGGGCTTTCTCGAAATCCGGAGCTAGTTGCTGGGCGAAGGCGGCGCCTACCGCAACAAGGCACATTAAAACCACGGAAACCGTACGCAGAATGTGGGAGAACATAGCGAAAGAGCTTAGAGCCTGCGCTGCCCAAAGACAACCCTAATACTCAAGGCAACTTCTCAATTACAATTTGAGCATTCGCGATTTTACAAATCCCCAAGGGCGGTGATTGCACGTGCTCTCTGCTTCCAAGCTACTGATGGCCTTTCTGGCGGTAATACCTTTGGCGGGCCAGCAGCCCGGCCCCAGCCGTTCGGACCTCGACCGGCGCATTGAGCGCCAGGTACGCGCCTACGCTGGCGTTCCGCCGGACGCCAAGTTGACGGTGGGCAACCGTACTTCAAGCACGTTCAACGGCTATGACAGCGTCGCGGTGACCATTGAACAGAACGGGACCAAGAAAGATTTCAACTTCCTCCTGTCCAGGGACGGCAAGAAGCTGCTTTATCTAAAAGAGTTTGACCTGAGCGAGGACCCTTACGTCCGGACCATGAAGAAGATTGATACCACGCACCGGCCGGTGCGCGGCACACCGGATGCCAAGGTCACCATTGTGGTCTATGACGACTTCCAGTGCCCTTTCTGCGGACGAATGTACGTGACGCTCATCAACGAAGTCATGGCGCGCTATCGCGACAAAGTGCGCCTGGTGTTCAAAGACTTTCCAATCCTTGACGCTCATCCCTGGGCCATGCGAGCGGCCGTGGATTCGCAGTGCCTGGCACAGCAGGACAGCGAGGCTTACTGGGAATTCTCCGATTACGTGCACACGCACCAGCCGGACATTACGCAGAAAACCAACGCGCACACCGCCGGAGCAGCGTGGCCGCTGGATTCCACTGCCGTGGAAATTGGGCAGAAGCACGGAGTCAACGCGGGAACGCTGCAGTCGTGCTTGACCGCCCAGGACCAATCGCAAGTGCGGGCCGCGATGCGCGAAGGCGAAGACCTGGGCGTGAGCGCGACGCCGACTTTTTTCGTGAACGGGCAAGAGAGTGAAGGCATTTTGTCCGTGGAGCAATTGCGCGCGTTGCTGGACCGGGCATTGAGCGAGGCGGCAGCGCCCGCGAAGTAAACTCTGCCCGCTTACGTGAGCTGCAATTTGGCTGCGGTATCCTGCAAAAGAGATTCGATTCGAGTGAGATCAGATGTGCCTGCCGGCAGCCCGCCTTGGGCCAGGTCCGCTGATCCGCCGCCGCGCCCGCCGAGCTGAGACATCACCTCTTTGAGCAGCGCGCCCATGTTGGACTTCATGCCGGCGCTCTGCGCGAATACCAGCGTCATCTGCCCAGCGCCAGCCGCCAGCAGGGCCGCTACGTCAGTTTTTCCGGCAGTCAGCTTCTGGGCCAGCAGCTTGATGAACGTCGCGTCTCGCTCCGGGAAAACGGCCGCCACCACGCGCGGCGAAGTTGCCGCTCCGGCCAGCATGCGCTCAGCCTGGAATTCGGCCAGGTCTTCCAGAAGCTTGTGCTGGGCTTTGCCCGCGGACTTGGCGTCATCCAGCAATTTGCGGACTTGTTGCGGCAGCTCATGAATATGGGCAGAAAGCAGCGCGGCGGTTTCCGTAAGCGCCGAGTAGTCCTGGCGCGCTGTAGCCACCGCCCGCAGACCGCAGACAAACTCCACCCGCACGCCTTGCTTCACTTTTTCCACCTTGCGCACCAGGATGCTGCCGATCTGTCCGGTAGCGCGCACATGCGTGCCGCCGCAGGCGCACAAGTCAAAATCGTGGATGTCAATCAGCCGCAGGTCTCCTGCCTGCTTGGGCGGAAGCTTGCGCAAACCGAGTTGGCGGGCTTCTTCCAGCGGCACAAAGCGAATCGCCACCGGACGGTCCTCAGCGATGATCTCATTGGCCAAGCGCTCGGCCTGCTGCGCTTGCGTTGGCGAAAGGGCATTTGTCTCAAGATCTATTGTCTCAAGATCAATGGTGCAGCTCTCCTCGCCCATATGAAAGCTGACGGTGGGCAGGTTGAACAAGCGGATGAACGCCGCTGAAAGCACGTGCTGGCCGGTGTGCTGCTGGACGTGGTCGAGACGGCGGGCCGCGTCAACCGAACCATGGACAGCGGAGCCGGGGATGAGCGTGGCAGAAGCAGCTTGCTCGGGCGAGACAAAGTGCAGGATGCGTCCATCTTCTTCGTCGGCGACTTCAACTACTCTCATGTCGCTCTGATCGGCAAGCACGAGCCGGCCGGTATCGAACACCTGGCCTCCGCTGGTCGGATAGAAGGCCGTGCGGTCGAGAATGACGGCGTGGCGTCCGTCGCGCTGCACGGTTTCGACGACCTGGGCGTCGAAGTCGTAGAGAAAGGAGTCGTGATAGTAGAGACGAGTGGTGGACATTGTTCGTTTAGATTTCGGTCAAGGCCTTTTCTGAAACCCCGAGCTGATGCGAGGGGTCCCTATATCAAGAAAGGCCCTATCGGACAAACATGGAAACGATTCTAGAGATACCGATACAGTTTCGTCACTATAGGGTTCCCTCGCTTGCGCTCGGGATTACAGAAAAAGCTTAGTACGGCTGAATAATCCCTCCAATATTCCTGTTCGCCGGGGCCGCCATGTGCGACTTCGGTTGCGTAGCGCTGATCTTCAGCGCTTCTGCCGTGACGTCAATATATTTCAGACCGGAGCCGGTGTTGAAGAGCACAACTTTGTCCGCCGGCGTCAGGAAACCCTGCTTGAGCAGCGTCTGATAGGCGGGCAGGCAGGCCGCGCCCTCCGGCGACGCGAAGATCCCTTCCTGGCCGGCCCATTCTTTCACCGCCAGGAAAATCTGCTCGTCGGAAACGGAGATGGCGGTGCCACCGCTCTGCTTGAGGATGTCCAGGATGATGTAGTCGGCGTAGGGCTTGGGCACGCGAAGTCCAGCGGCCAGGGTGTGCGCGTTCTGCCACATCTCAGCCACGGGCTTGT
Organism: Terriglobia bacterium; assembly: GCA_041486545.1. Lineage (GTDB taxonomy): Bacteria > Acidobacteriota > Terriglobia > Terriglobales > Acidobacteriaceae > Angelobacter. The sequence continues at coordinate 2,088 of JBGPLR010000120.1, read as the reverse complement.
GCTCGTTCCAGGCTTTGGTCACAGGCGCGCATCCGGCGGCCTGCACGGAAATCATCTTGGGACGCTTTTTGCCGGCGCTCTTACCCGGCCGTTTTTGATCAAACCAGCCAAGCTGCTCCATTTCGTCAAACGCTTTCCACATGCCGATCAAGCCCACACCGCCGCCCGTGGGATAAAAGATGGCGTCCGGCAATTCCCAGTTCAGTTGCTCGGCCACTTCATAGCCCATGGTCTTTTTGCCTTCCACGCGGAACGGCTCTTTCAGCGTGGAGATATCAAACCAGCCTTCAGCCTGCTTGCGTTCGTTGACCATGCGCGCGCAGTCAGAGATGAGTCCGTCCACCAGCGTAACTTTGGCCCCGTAAGCCTTGCACTCGACAAGGTTGGAGAGCGGGACATCCTGCGGCATGAAGATGTTGGCTTCAATCCCGGCGGCGGCGCTGTACGCTGCCAGCGCGCTGGCGGCGTTGCCGGCGGAAGGTACCGCCAGCTTCTTCAATCCATATTGCCGGGCCATGGTCACGGCGGCGCACAAGCCTCGGGCCTTGAACGATCCGGTGGGATTCAGGCCTTCATCCTTTATATAGACGTTGGCGCTGTGGCGGCTGCGCAACAGCGGGGTGAAGCCTTCACCCAGAGTCACGGGCTCGTCGCCGGGCAGGACATCATGGTAGCGCCACATGGTGGCCGGGCGTCCGCGCAGCGATTCAGGCGTGAACTTGCCTTTCAGGGCCGCTAGATCATAGCGGACGTAAAGCGACCCGCCGTCCTTGGGACATATGGTCTGCGGCTGCTCGCCGCTGAGATGATCTCCGCACTTGGAACACTCAAGGTATGCGATTTTCGCCATGGCTTAAGAGTTTAACAAAAGCGAATCGCTGGAAACCCTGGGCTAACACTTTGCGCTGCGCGAACAATAAGAAGTTAAGAATTCCGCGCCTCCCGCGTCATCATATGTGGAGCGCTGAATGGCGAGGCGAACGAATCCGGATTCCAGCGGGCCTGTCGAGTTCTTTTCCTTTGCGATGGAGCTGGTGCCCGACGAACTTTTCCTGGTTGCGATTGTGATCGGCGTGGTTTTTGGATTGGTTTGGATTTTGCGCGAGATCTTTCGGATGTGCTTCGGGGAATAGCCGAAGAGAATCAGCGCTTCCAGCGCAAATGCGCGTCGATGCAACCCGCGCTAGTCGTGATATCTCTTCTCTCCCGCGCGGATTTCCACCTGCAAGCGGTTCCCCGGTGATGGCAGCGGACAAGTGGTGTACGGGTTGTACGCGCAGGGCGGGTTGTAAGCCTTGTTGAAATCGAGCTCTACTTTGCCGTCTTTGGGCGGATCGGTATCAAGGAAACGAGCCGCCTGGTAAGTTTCCTTGCGGCTGGTGAGGTCGCGAAACAAAAACTCCATGGCGCCCTCGTCATCTTTCTCCCCTTCAAGCCGGTATTCTTTCCCGTTGAGAGTGAACGTGACGTACCCGGCAATGGTGAGGTTTTCCTTATCGCCGAGCACGGTTTGAATCGGCACCTGCCGCGGCGCGTCGTAGGGCGTGTAACGGGCGGTGACACGATAGGCTTCGTCTATCGGGAACCAGCGCAGCCCGTGAAATTCCTTGCGCAGTTTGCTGTTCTTGTCTTTCATGCGGACAGCAAACCGCTCACCGCTCTTGTGGACGTATAAGACCACGCCGACGACGACCAGCCGGTCCTGGCGGGAGTCAGGTTGCAGTTCAGCGCCTTCGATGGGCTGGCCGCTCGGCATTGTGCCGTTCGGCGCCGTCCTGTTCGGCATTTGCCAGGCGATGTGCGTATCAGAATTTACGTGCACCACGGTTTTGCCCGCGTGAAAATCAAAATAGCCGGCCGTCGCCGGACCAGTCCCGGCGGGCAGCACAATGTCATTCTCCGGAGCTGTGCCGAAACGGTTCTGGCCTTCATGCAGCCAGAAAAGGCCGGTCACGGTGAGCCACCCGTCATCGCTGGTGAGTTTGGTTTCATAGTCCTGTCGCCACTTCTCTACAGATTGCTTGTAAGAAGCAACATCCGGCGACGCGAGGTACACCAGCATCGCCAGGGCCACAGAAGCTGCCGAGT
>JBGPLR010000119.1:0-8099 GCA_041486545.1 Terriglobia bacterium | reverse complement strand
GGCCGTCTTGAGCCTTTGCTTCTTGCTGCTTTCCGGGCCCGGATGGAGCTTGGAGACGGCAGCCCGGCCAAGCGGTTCCGCCCAGCAGCAACCGGCAGCGGTCCAACCCCAAAGTACGGTGACGCAGAAAGCAGAGCCGTCTAAGCCAGTTGGCGAACCTTCCGTAAATGATGCCCCCACCGCGCCTCCGCAGTTGCCCGACGCGCCAGCCAGCAAGCCGACACCAACCGAGGATTCACGACAATCGGCACTGCTAGTACAGCCAAGCAGCACGCAAAGCCCAAGCAGCACGCAAAGCCCAAGCGGCACAGCGGCCGCTGAAGCGGCAAAAACGGGCGGCGTCGCTGCGTCCAGGCCATCGGGTATGGCCATCGCCCCGGCAAATCAGCATCGTCGCCGAGCGTTCTGGGTAAGACTGGGTGCGATCGCCGGAGCTGGTGTAGCCGGCGGAACGGTATTTGCCCTCTCCCGGTCCAGTCCCAGCAGAGCACCGGGTGCCCGTTGAATCATGCATGAAGATCGCGATACAAAGCGCGAACGGCAGCGGGTGACCTTGCTGAGCTTCTCCGGGATTGACGGAGCGGGCAAAACTACTCAGATCAACGCTTTGAAGCATTTTTTGACAGAAACCGGCAACCGGGTATCTCTGTTCAGCTTTTGGGATGACGTCGCGGTTGCAACTCACGTACGCATAGGGCTGGGGCATCGCCTGTTTGGCGGGGATCAAGGCATCGGACGCCGCGATAAGCCTGTGTACCGCAGAGATAAGGACGTGAAGTCATGGTACATGACGGTCGCACGGCTCTTTATCTATTCCCTGGACACCATGCGCACGAATCTATCCGTGAGAAAGGCGCGAATGAGCGCGGCCGACGTGGTGATCTTTGACCGATACATCTACGACGAACTTGTAAACCTATTTCCTGGCCGATGGCTGACTCGCACCTACGCCCGATTGTTGTTGAAATGTACTCCCAAACTTGACATGGCATTTCTGCTCGACGCGGACCCACAAGGCGCGCGCGAGCGAAAACCAGAGTATCCACTCGATTTTCTCGAGAGAAACCGGCAATCGTTTCTGGCCCTGGCCAAAGCAGCCGGCATGACCGTAATTTCACCGCTCCCGGAGCGTGAGGTATCCCTGAAAATCATGCAAGAGTTCCAGAAGCACCAATGTCTCACTCCCTCGCAGCAAGTCGAAAGACGCGCGCATCAGCGGGTAACCGCATGCGAGGAGGGCGCGCCAGTGGGTACGGACCAATGAAGATCTGTCTGGTGACAGCGTTTCCACCAAGTCGAGGCGGGCTCAGCGAATATGGATATCACGTGGCGCGCGAGCTTCAGGGCAATCCCCTTCTCGATCTCACAGTCTTGGCTGACGTACTGCCGAACGAGCAACCAGAGCTGGAAGGGTTTTCAGTCAAGCGTTGCTGGTCATTTGACAGCCCTCTGAGCCTCGCCAGGCTTTGGAGCAGCATTCGCAATCTTGACCCCGATGTGGTCTGGTTTAATCTGGTGTTTTCCACGTTTGGTCATAGACCTGTAGCAGCCTTCTGCGGGCTGACGCTCCCCTTACTGACCAGGCTCAACGGCTTCTATACACATACCACCCTGCATCACTTGATGGAAAACGTTGATTTGAAAGACGCGGGTGTGCGCTTTCCGCGGCTCTACCGCGCTGCCGGCGTGGTGGCCACCAGGATGCTGCTGACATCCAATTCCGTTTCAGTTCTGGTGCCCGCTTACCGGCAGTGCCTGATCGATAAATACGGAAGTCACAATGTACGTGTACGATCTCACGGAATCCTGTCTCAGTATCCTGAGCTCCCGGACTTTTCGCGCAGAGGCAACCCGCAGCAAAGAATTCTGGCGTTTGGCAAATGGGGAACCTACAAGCGGCTGGAACCAATCCTTGAGGCGTTCACAATCATCGCAGACCGCTTACCCGGTGTAACGCTGGTCATAGCGGGCAGCGACCATCCCAGCACCCCTGGCTACGTGGCGTCGATGGCCGAGAGATGTGCCAGCGAACCGCGGATTGAATTCACCGGCTATGTTCCTGAGGCGGCCATTCCAGATCTGTTTCAAAGCGCTTCAGTTGCAGTCATGGCATATTCCTCAGCGACAGGGTCAAGTGGGGTTGCACATATTGCCTGCACTTACGGGGTCCCCATCATCTCCGCGGACCTCGCGGATTTTCATGAGATGGCAGATGAAGAAGGCATCGCGATGGAGTTCTATGAAGCCGGCAATTCCTTCGACCTGGCTGACAGGCTGATCGCTCTGCTGAACTCTCCGCAGAGACAATTGGAGATGGCCGAGCAGAATTTTTCCGCCGCCCTGCGCATGACCATGCCTCAAATTGTTTATCGCTACCTCCGGCACTTTGATCTTGATCAGAGGACCAAGGCGCTGAAGGCGACTGCGCGCCTGCGCAAATGGCCCCGTTGGCTTTCCTCACGGGCCTCAGTGAGTCTCTCCGAATCCTGGAGGCTCGCAACGCGGAGATCGTGGAGCAGCCTATTCCATCCATTGCCAGGCCAGGACCAGAGCGGCAGTCCCGCGGAAACGAGAATCAGCGAGGGCCTAAGTCAAAGCAGCGATGAGCCAGGGCAGAGGGCACAAGGCCCGATAGCCGGAGACTCTCGATTGAAAGACGCACGTGAACCGGATGCTGCCTGACCGGCGTGGCGGCGCCACGTCGCAACTCCGAGCGAGTGCCGTTTGAAACTTGGGGGCCTATTTGGTTGCTGCCTCACGCCCCCGGGCAAAGTAACCGCTCTTGGTCCGGACCAGCAGATCTCGTTGGCCCGCGGAACGAGCCACCACCTTGACATGCCGGTAGCCTCCCTGCCCCTGGGGATTGCTGGGTTTGTAGGTGATTGAGTATTGGTTGCGGATGTCGCGGGCAACTTCCTGGCTGACTTCATCCACCTCGCTCAGGCTTTTTGGAAAGAACGCAACGCCGCCGGTCTGGAATGACAATGCCTCAAGGGCGCGCCTGGCTTGGCGCTCTTTCTCCCCGCCGCCCAGAATCCCGATCGTATAGATGATGGGGCCGCTGTCCTTGTCTTTTTGCGCGGCGCGAATGGCGTCTTCCAAGGATGCGCGACTGAGATTGTCTTGTCCGTCAGTTACCACCAGCAGGATTCTTTTACTGTGCCGCGCGTGGCTGGACAAATGTTCAGCTGCCGCAACCACAGCGTCAAACAGGGCGGTGCTTCCCCGCGAGTCCAACTGGTCCAGAGCTTGGCGCAACAGATTTACGTCGCTGGTGAAATCCTGGTCGAGATAAGGCCAGTCGTTAAAATTGACAATGAAGACCTCATCTTGAGGATGGCTGGCTTTCACGAAATTCACGACGGCTTTACTCACGGCGGGGCGTTTCTCCCGCATCGACCCTGAGTTGTCCACAAGGATGCCGATGGAAACCGGCACGTCCTCCCGCCGAAACAAAGTTATCCTCTGTGGCTGCCCATCTTCATACACCACGAAATCGGCCTGCGCGAGATTCGTAACAAGATGTTGTTTGAGATCTATCACCGTAGCCGGCAGGTTGACCTCCTCCGACTGAACCCGAAACCTGAAGCCTTCATCGCGCTTCGTGGTCTGAGCTTCAAGACCAGAAGGTTTGGCAGCTGGAACACCCTTCGGAGCGGATTCTGAGCTGATCCTTGGGACAGCAGCTTGAGCCGGGCGCATCCACAAAGGTACGGAGGCATCCAGAGGTTCCACGTCTTGTGGAATCGGCGCAGCTTGGACCTGCAGACGGTCCTTTTGATACGGCTTGAGTTCCAACAGTTCTACCACTTCTCCGCCGGAAGGATCCACGGCATGCGCGAGTATGGTGTTGAAGCCCTCCCTTAGCTCCGGGTATTGGGCCACATAGGCAGTGCAGAGGCTGCGGGTATCGGCTTGCACGGCCTTCAAGTCCGCAATGCTGGGCACCGAGTATTTGATATTCAGATTGAGGTTTGTCGGTCCACGCACAACGCTCATTTCTGTAATCTTGTACGTCCTACCATTCGCCGAAAAAGGGACGGAATTGCCTTCTTCAGGGACATCCTTGGGCCGGACGATGCTGGCTTCCTGGTTGATGGTGGAAAGCAGCTTGGTACTCATGAAAGTCACCGGCGCCATCAGGTTCCAGGAATTCACGTAGTAGAACCATGAGTTGTGGACCTGTCCTTTGGCTTTGTAGTCCCGGGCGCGTTGCAGATACCACAGTCCGTCGTGACCCGCGGCTGACTCAGGACGAACATAAAACCCAGCCAGCTTCCATCCCCCGACGTCCTGGAAAATCATGGTCAGGGCGTGCGGCCCTTCGTCGCCGACAAAGTCATAGATTACGATCCCATACTTGCCGGCGGGAAGTCCGGGAAGGTTGAATTCAGCGCTGGTCGCTGTTTGCCCGCTCGCCGCGAAGACGCCACAATAGAACTGGCCGCCAGGATCCGGGATGTCACCGGTAGCCAACAGGAATAAGGTCCGGAGTTGCGGATGGTCAAGGGCAAAAACCGCCTTATGGTCGCTCACGGCGGTGGCAATCCCGCCAAACCCCGACTGGAGAGAAATGATGGCGGCGGCCCGCATCGCGCCTACGTCGCCACGAATAGCTTGCTCAAGTATCCGTTGCGCTGCATTCTCTACAGCCGTCCTCGATGCTTCAGGAATTTCATCCTTAATCTGGCAAGTCTGCGACCAGGCGGGAAAGCAGCCCAACGCAATTAGAACTGCGATAACAGCATTCCGAGTGAGTTGCTTCATAGTGTTCCTTAAGTATCCCGGCGCTTTACCTGCCTGCTGCTACGGAATCAAGAAAGTGCATGGGCCGACTTGCGGCTGCGCCGGGACGTTGGCAGGCGGGATTGTCCACGGCGGATGTGCAAAGTCAAAGAATTCGGTCATGTCCGGTTGGGCAGCATCGCGAGCACTCAGCGCCGGCAGATTGAAGCGCGTCTCAATAAACTTGAGAATGGCCGTGAAATCCATCACCGTGTGGGAAACAAAATTCTTCTTGGCAAATGGAGAAACAACGATCAGAGGTACCCGATACCCGGTGCGGTTGTAAGTAGCCTGGACATCGAAGGGCTGCAGAAAACGCGGCGCAATGTTGTCGGGCAATACGGCGGGCTGCGGCGGTACGTGATCGTAAAAGTTCCCGGCTTCATCGTAGGTAAAAATGAACGCTGAGTCTTTCCAGGAACTGCTGGCCATAAGGGCATTCATCAATCCCGCCACTTCGCCGGCCCCAACTTCGAGTTCGGTGTTCGGATGCTCATCATTGGCGTCGGGTTCAATCAGCGCAACCTGCGGCAGAGTGCCGTTCTGAACGTCAGTTAGAAATTGCGTGCGCGAAACAATGTGGTCTGCATGCTGGGAGGCAAACGGCTGGAAATAGCTCAGATAGGTGTGCGCCGCAAGGCCCGCCAAGTCCGTTGAGCCGGCTGCAGAGTAAACCTTCCAGGTAATGTTAGCGTCTTGCAGCAGCTGAAAGATGTTCTTTACGGTAGAAGGAAACGGCGTTGGGTCATTGTCTGCGGCCGGGCCCGGCGGATAGATGAAACCAGCGTCTGTTCCGCCCAGCCCGAAGATGCGGTTCAGCTGCGTGCGGTTCATTACGGGCGAGAACCAGCGGTCAGAAGTCGCGAACTGGGTGGCCATGAAGTAGTAAAAGGGCAGGTCGTCTGAAGTATAGAAACCCATGGCTCTCTTCCCTGCCACGTCAGTTTCAAGGTTGTCCATGGCGAACTGTCCGGCAGTTTCAGCAAATCCGTCCATTGTGCCAGTGGCTGAAGTTGGGTCGGAGAGATTAAACGCGCGGTGACTCTCATTCCAGAAAGGGCTCAAGGACTCGCTGCACTTGTCGTGAAAATGGAAACGCGCGATCGGCCCGCTCAAATCACGGGCCATATTGGTAACCCCTGCCGGCGCCACATCCACGTCGGCGGGAAGGCCCCGCGCCACGCGGTAGTTGTTGAGGTCCCCAAAATAGTGATCAAACGAACGATTCTCCTGGTACATGAAAATGATGTGATTGATGGCCTGGATACCCGGTGACGTTGTCGGGGTGGGGGTAGGGGTAGGACCCGGAGTGCTCACGGTCCCCCCTCCGCAGCCTGCAATCACCAGCGCAATAAGGAGTCCAGTTAAGATTTGAAATGAGCGAATGAAGTGTTTCGTCATGGAAGGTCCCAGGCTCTTGATCGTCCACGCAAACGATCGGGCAATAGAGCGGTAAATCCCGCTGCTGAGTAGATCGCGGGTTGAGCGGCAAGGTTGCCGTCTCCAAGGTCCTATTTCGCGTATCCTAACTGGCTGCCACGGGCTCTTGTACCACTCTTGGACTACGGTGATTGACTCTGCCTAAACAGAACACGGCGCTCAAGAGCTTTCCATGAAAAATGAGCCATTTTGCACAGACATCTGCCGATAAGGCTTTTACTCTCGATGGGTAAGGATTTCAGACTGGAAGCTCGCCGGCTGATCGGTGAAGACTGTCAGCGAGTCCAGATGGGCGTGCCGAATCGGCATGAATCGCGTTGACCGCCGGTGTGAATCTGCAACACTGCGCATTCCCCAGATGAGGGCAAGACTCTTTGAATGCTCTTCGTACATTCGTTCTGATTGGCAGCCTGGCAGGGATTGAGGCTCTGTCTGGTCAGACCACATCGTCTCCCCGGACCGCTCAACCGGCACAGTCCAAGGTCGACTTGGCGGCTCCAGTGAAAGATAGCGCACTCCAGGAACACCTCCCCTCCCCAAAACAGGAAAAGCTCACTTTGCTGGGTGGAACAATCGATTCCGTTAACCAGGTAAACGATGAACTTCTCCTCAAGACCTTTGGGGGAGGTCAGATGAGGGTCCTCTTCGATGAACGGACTCGGATCTACCTTGACCGGATGACCATTGGCCATCAGCGAGATTTGCGTCAGGGCCAGCGGATTCATTTGGACGCTACTCTCGACGGCACCAAGGTTTTCGCGCAAAACATCTACGTGCTGGGCCAACTCCCCACGATAGAAAGCAAGGGCCAGGTGGAGAGCTACCAGGCAAGCACGGCTGAATTGATCATGAGGGACTCCGCACTACAGACGACCGTGCGAGTCCACCTCTTGCCTGGCACCGTGGTCCGTCACAATGATCGCGTTATCGCTCCCATCGACATTCAGCCGGGATCGTTGATCTCAGTGGCCTTTCAACCCGTGGGCAATGGACGCGTCAACGCCTCCGTGATTTCAGTTACCGCTCAAGTTGGAGAAACGTTCACGTTTGCCGGCCGTGTGGTTCATCTGGATATGCGGTCACAACTGGTCGTATTGGAAACGCTCTCTGACCAGAGACGCTATGAGATCTATCTCGACTCAGTTCGCGTGCCAGACGCCGGCCTTCTTCGCGAGGGCGTCGACGCAGCAATAACAGCCAAGTTTGACGGTGCTCGCTATGTCGCCAGCGCCTTGGCCATCAATCCCTAGCAGGGGTGCACGGTTTACAAATTCAAGGAAATGCCCGGGAAGTAGAGCTCTAAGCAACAACGCTACACCAAGGCGAGCCTCCTTCCGAAGGCTGGAAAACATGAAGGTCTTAATGTCCTATAAACGATTAGCTCTTTGCGCCGTCTTGGCAGCCGTGGCAGCATGGCCCTCCGGCAGCGCTAACGCTGGGGATCTGAAAATCAATTTACCGCAGCGAAGCAAATTGACACCGGTGCAACGGCTCAATCGTGAAGGTGTTGACGCCGTGCGCAAACACAAGTACGACAAAGCTAAGACACTTTTTTACCGGGCATTTCTTTTCGACCCGGATGATCCCTTTACCCTGAACAACCTTGGATACATTTCCGAACTGGAAGGCAATGCTGAAAGCGCCCAGCGCTTTTACGGGCTGGCATTGCAGCAAGCCAGCAATGCAGTGGTTGACAAAGCCAGTGCGCCACAAGCGGAAGGCAAGTCAGTTCATGATGTCCTGGCGGGCGGCCACGATTTCACACAAAGCAATGCGGCGAACCGGGAAGCAATCGGGCTATTGTCCAAAGGCCGTGCGTCAGAAGCGAATTTGGTCTTGCAGCAAGCCCTGCCCGCCAGTCCGCGAAACGCATT
>JBGPLR010000118.1:0-8121 GCA_041486545.1 Terriglobia bacterium | reverse complement strand
GGTGTTGGCGGTCACTTTCAGCGGCAGCCGTTCTGACGCGTTCACAATGATGGTCAACGGGCCCGGCCAGTACTTACGCGCGATCTCGTAGAACTCCTCCGGCAGGTCGCGCGCCAGGTACTCGGCCTGCTCCACGCTCTCAATCAGCAGCGAAAGCGGCTTGTGCCGGCTGCGCGACTTGACGTCATAAATCAGGTCCACCGCGTGCAGGTTGAACGGGTCAGCAGCCAGTCCGTAAAACGTGTCAGTGGGCATGCCTGCGACCTGGCCTTTTTTGATCTGGTCAGCCACGTAAGAAACCATGCGCAGGTCAGGGTTTTCAGGATTGATCTTTACGATTTCCGCAGTCAAGAAACAGCTCCTCTGGAGGACGGGTGACGGCCCTTGCTGCTGCTGGGCCCGCTCCGGGTCGGCTCCGCTGCCCCGGACAAGCGACTAAGAATAAACGGTTTTCGGGAAAAAACCTAGGCCCCGGTGATGGTTTCGGCTCCCCTGCGTCTGGAATTTGACTGCCCGTGTTACCATCTTCCGGTCGTTTCTTCGGCCAAAATCTCAGGTTCGTCTGTGTTTGCCTGTCCAGGCTGGCGCCGGCGCCCGAGAAAAATAGGGAGCGAGAGGCAATCTAATTCCTGATAGCCCTTCGTACCTCGGAAAGATCCAACGAGGCCGGTTGTGTAGTCTAGGCCCCCCGGAAACGGACAACACGTAAGACCACTCAAACGAAGGAGACTGACTGAACATGACGAAATCGATTCGCGCACTGCTGGTTGGCGCTGCACTCACTGGGTTCGTAGCGGGCACAAGCCTCGCTGCTGCCGCAAAAACCAGCGACGACAAGCCCAAGGCCGCCGACTCCGGCAAAAAAGCCACCAAAGAAAAGAAAGAAAAGCATGCCTGCAAAGGCAAGAACTCCTGCAAAGGCAAAGGCGGCTGCGGGGAAACCAAGGCCAAGAACGACTGCAAAGGCAAGGGCGAATGCCGCACGGACGGCAAGCCAATGAAGGAAGCAAAGAAGTAACGGGTTTCTCACTCTCTCGGAGGGCCAGATGGGAAAGCCCCTGGCCCTCTGAATTTTTTAAACGGACTCATTCATTCCTGACTTATGCCTGCTAATCGCTTCAACGGCCACACCGACTACGGCGTGGGCATCGGCCTCCGCATCCCCCACTACCGCCACATCTTCGAAAAGAAGCCGGTGGTGGACTGGTTTGAGATCATCTCAGAAAACTTTATGGTGGATGGCGGCCGCCCGCTGCACACGCTGGACCAGATCCTGGAACGCTACCGCGTGGTCCAGCACGGCGTCTCCATGTACTTCGGGTCGGCGGAGCCGCTGAATCGCGAGCACCTGCGCCGCCTCAAGACCCTGGTCAAGCGCACCAAGACTCCCTGGCTCACCGACCATCTCTGCTGGGGCAGCGTGGACGGGCGTTATTCCCACGACCTGCTCCCCATGCCCTACACCTTTGAGGCCGCCAAACGGACCGCGCAGAAGATCCGCGAGGCGCGCGACTTCCTGGAAGTCCCTATCTGCGTGGAGAACGTGAGCAGTTACGCCGAATACCACGTCTCGCAGATGACCGAATGGGAATTTCTGAATGAAGTGGTGGAAGACGCCGACTGCGGCATCCTGCTGGACGTGAACAATATCTACGTGTCATCGCGCAACCATAATTTCAATCCTTTGGATTATCTCAACAGCGTTTCCACCGAGCGCGTGGCCCAGATCCACATCGCCGGACACTCCAAGTACGAAAAGTACATTCTGGATACGCATGACCACCCGGTGATTGATCCGGTCTGGGAACTCTACGCCAAAGCCATTGAGCGGGTGGGCCCCACGGCGACATTGCTGGAGTGGGATGATGAGATCCCGTCGTTTGAAGAAGTCCACAAGGAAGCGCTCAAGGCGAAACGCTTTATTCCGGACAAGACAGCGGTGGCATCGTGAGCGCCCGTCATCAATCCGGCGGCGCGAATGAATCTGGTGGGGTCATGAATTTGGAAGAACTCCAGCGCGCGGTGTTTGACGTGGTGCGGCAGCCGCTGACCGCAGACGAACGCATGCGCCCTACGATGCTCGACGGGCGTTCTTCGCAGGAAATCGCTGAGGCCATCATCAAGCCCAATGACCGCCTGACTTCGGTGGAACGCCTGGAAATCTACAACCGCGTCTACTGGTTCCGCATTCTGTCTTCGTTGGCGGACGATTTTCCCGGCCTGCGGGCCGTGATCGGGCAGAAGAAATTCGACCAAGTGCTGCTCGCGTACCTGACGGAGCTGCCTTCAGAATCTTTTTCCTTGCGCAATCTGGGGGAGCGTCTGGAAACCTGGCTGCGCGCTCATCCGGAATTCACGCCCAAACACGACCGCTTGGCCCTGGACATGGTTCGCCTGGAATGGGCCGACATTGAAGTTTTCGACGCGGCCGAACTGCCCGCGCTGAAGCAGGAAGACCTGGGCAATCTGGGCGAAGACCCGCGCTTCCACCTGCAACCTTATCTGCGGCTGCTGGACCTGGGGTATCCGGTGGACGACTTGCTGCTGAGCGTCCGCGACATGAATGAGGAGCAGATGGACATTGTCAGTAACGTGGCTCTGGTGCGCGCGCCGCGCAAGCGAGGCCATCGCGCGGCGCTGCCTCGCGCCAAGCAGGTCTTTCTGGCGATCCACCGCCAGGACAATGTCGTCTACTTCAAACGTTTAGACCCGGAGGCTTTTGCTCTGCTGCGCGCGCTGCAAGAAGGCAAAACGCTGGGCGAAGCCATTGAAGTCTCAGTGAATTGGAGCAACCAGAAAGTGGAGCACGTGACCGGACAACTGCACGGCTGGTTTGCCAACTGGTCGTCTTTGGGCTGGTTCTGCCATGCTTCCCAAGGCTAAGACTTCCCAAAACTCAAGACTAAGGACGAATGGAGAACGCTCTCGCCCATGATCAAGAAAGCTGAAGTTGCTTATGCTTGGTTTCTGAAAATTGCCCATGGCTGCCAGTCGCCGTTTCTTCTATTGATCCGCTTGTTCTGGGGATGGCAATTTTGGCAGTCCGGGTGGGCCCACCTCCACGACATGCCAAAATTCGTGGACTTCTTCATCAGCCTGGGCATTCCCGCGCCATCGCTCAACGCGCACTTCATCGCCGTGCTGGAATTCGGCGGCGGCATTTTGCTGGCCCTTGGCCTGGGCTCGCGCCTGATTTCCCTGCTGCTGGCGGGCGATATGCTGGTGGCCTTCATCACGGCTGATCGCGAAGCCTTGCTCTCCATCTTTTCCGACACTGACAAGTTTTACGCCGCGGCCCCGTACACGCTGCTGTTCGCGTCTTTGTTGATCCTGGTTTTTGGTCCAGGAATGTTTTCGCTGGACACGCTGGTGGCCCGCTACTTCAAGAAACGTCAGGCGGCGACGGCATAGCGCGGCAAGCTACAATCAAGATCTGGTGACTTCCCCTGCCGCATTCTTTCGTCCGCGAAAGCTAGGAGTATTGCTCTTCCCTGCTGTCCTGCTGGTCTCTCTCAGCGCGGCGACGGCGGGCGAAAAGCCAGACCCACAGCTACTCGTCCTGGCCGTTCCCAGCGGGAAAATTGAAGTCACACTGCCGGACGAGCAGCTCAAAGTCGGGCGCCAGGACCTTCTCACCTGGATCAAAACCGCGGCCAACACGGTGTCGAACTATTATGGCCAGTTCCCCGTCCCACACCTTACGTTGCGTGTCCACACGGACGGCCGCGCGGGCGTACACCACGGCGTGACTTACGCCACTGACGGCGGATTGATCGTCATCACCGTGGGACGGGAGACCAGCGTGGATGATTTGAACGACGACTGGGACCTTACTCACGAGATGATCCATCTGGCATTTCCTTCCATGGCGGACAAGCATCACTGGATTGAAGAAGGTATCTCCACTTACGTGGAACCGGTGGCCCGGGCGCAAGCCGGCGGCATTCCCGTGGACGAAGTATGGCGACAGTTCATTCGCGACATGCCCAAAGGCCAGCCACGGGACGGAGACAGCGGTCTGGACAACACGCATACGTGGGGACGCACCTACTGGGGCGGCGCCATGTTCTGCCTGCTGGCCGACGTACGCATCCGCGAGCAAACCCACAATCGCAAAGGCCTGCAGGACGCCCTACGCGCCATCCGCAACCACGGCGGCGTCATCAGCCAGGACTGGGACATTGAGAAAGCTCTGGCTATCGGCGACAAAGCTACCGGGACCAAAGTCCTGCGGGACCTCTACGCGGAAATGCGCGACAGGCCGGCTCCGGTGGATCTTGATCAACTTTGGAAGAAATTGGGGCTTGCTCTTGACGGCCGCGACGTCCATTACGACGATCACGCGCCAGAAGCGGCCATCCGCAAGGCCATCACCGCGCGCAAGTAGGGCGAGTAACACGCGTCTTCCACACCGCCGCCCGCAATCGGTATGATTACTCTGAATGCCCGCCACTGACGACACACGCCTGCGTCCCATCGCCAGCCGCCAGAATGCGCTGGTAAAGGACCTGCGCAAGGCCTTTACGCAGAGTGAGCCCACCAGCGAAGGCTTTATCGCCATTGAAGGCGTGCGCATGGTTGAAGAGGCACTGCGCAGCGGGCTGCGCTTTCAGGCCATTTTCTTTAGCGAGAGCGCGCGCAATCACGCCACGCGCCTGATGCCCCAGATTTCCAGCCAGACAGAAGCTCTGCTGCTCCCTGATGACGTCTTCTCCAGCGCCGTCAGCACGGAAACACCGCAAGGCGTGGCGGCATTGGTAATGCTGAAGCCCGGCAAACTCGACGACTTGCTGGAACAGGTGAACAGCAACTTTCTCGCCGTGGCGGCCGCGGGCATCCAGGACCCGGGCAATTTGGGGACCATCATCCGCTCGGCGGAAGCTTTTTCCGCTCGCGGCGTGCTGCTGGGAGAAAACACCGTCAGCGCGTTCAACGCAAAAGTTGTGCGCGCCAGTGCAGGAAGCCTGTTTCGCGAACCTCTGGTCCGCGTCAAGCTCGCCGGAGCCATCGCGCAGATGAAGCAAGCCGGCGTGCGCGTCCTGGCTGGTTCGTCGCACAAAGGCCAGCCGCTCGATGAAGCCGACTTCACCGGCGCAGTGATGATTGTGATTGGCAATGAAGGCGCTGGATTGCCGGCGGAGATCCTGGCCGCAGCCAACGAACTGGTCACCATTCCC
This sequence comes from Terriglobia bacterium, assembly GCA_041486545.1. Classification (GTDB taxonomy): domain Bacteria; phylum Acidobacteriota; class Terriglobia; order Terriglobales; family Acidobacteriaceae; genus Angelobacter. The sequence continues at coordinate 2,944 of JBGPLR010000118.1, read as the reverse complement.
CATTCGGCGCGCGTGGAGTCGTTGAATGCGGGAATCGCGGCGTCAATCTTTCTGTATGAAGCGGCGCGGCAGAGAAGCAAAGATCTCACCACTGATCAACACTGATAACACTGATTTGTTTTTGTTGTCGCTTCGCTCCAAACCGCAAACGGGAGTCGCGCGCGAATCGAGCTTTTAGCATCTATTGGGCCGCTCGCCGCGCAAGTCTGGCTTGCGGCAAAGCACTTGGCATTTGCCTGATCTGTGTTATCAGCGTTCATCAGCGGCAAGGTGTTTGGTTCGGACTTAAGGCCGGCTAAGTGTTCCCACCACGGTGTCGGCAGCGCAGGGGCCGCCTTGGACAAACATGGAGACATTCAAAGTCTTGGCCGTGGCGTCGGTGGCGTTAGCCTTGAAGTTGAAGCCGTTGGCTCCGCCTGAAAAGTTCCCGTTGTACTGCGCGCCAAACACAAAGCCGCCGCCGACGGAAAAGGTAGACGTCGTGAAACTGCACACTGCGGGAATGCCGCCCACCGTCGCGTCACCGCCGGTGAGTTCGATGAAGCCGGTGTTCAGGGGCCTTTGCGATAGCACACCCGACCAGGTAATCGGCGTGGCGACGCCGCCATGCGTCAGAGTGAGCGTGCCCGAGTAAACGCCGCTCAGGTCCTGCATCTGGACTCTGGTGGCCGAGCCACTGGCCACGCAGCCGGCAGTCCCGGTCATGGTGAAGGTGGCGCCGGAGATGGTCTTACCGTCGGCGCTGACCGTGCCGTCCAGGTTCAGCGACGCGCCCGCTGCGGACGCAAACAGTGACACTGTTCCGTTGGGCTTGACAGAACCGAACACGTTAAAGACACCGACCGTGCATGAGGTTACGGAATCGCTGAGGATGATCCCGCCTGTCACACTTCCGGCAGTAGTATTCAGAGGTCCGCCGATGGCGCCAAACGTCCCCAGTTGAAAACTGTAATTGCCGCTAATAGGCGGCAAGCCCGGTACCCCGATTGGGGTTGGCTGGCTGCCTCCGCAGCCGATGCAGAGATACAGAGTTGAGGAAAGCAGCACGGCACAAATCAGCTTGCCCAGCTTGCCCATAAGACCTCCATTGCGACTCCAGACTGCCCCTACCTGGAAGAAGAGACCTACCACCAAAACGACGGCCGCAGTGACCCCGCAGCTGTGATGGTGTTTATAATTTGACGACATTTGCGGTCATTTTGTCATCAAGAACCTATATGGGCTTATTTCAACCACTCGCGGACGCACCGCAATCCAAGGGCGCGCGCCCCCTCGCCGACCGCATGCGGCCGCGCACGCTGGACGAGTTCGTGGGACAGGAGCACATCGTGGGCCCGGGCAAGCCGCTGCGCCTGCAGATTGAGCGCGACGATCCCGGCTCCATCATTTTCTGGGGGCCTCCGGGGACGGGCAAGACCACGCTGGCGCAGATCATCGCGCACATGACCAAGGCTGAGTTCATTGAGTTTTCCGCCGTGCTCTCCGGCATCAAGGAAATCAAGCAGGTCATGGCCGACGCGGAGAAGGCCCGCGCTTACGGCACCCGCACCATTCTTTTCATTGACGAAATTCACCGCTTCAACCGCGCCCAGCAGGACGCGTTTCTGCCCCACGTGGAGCGCGGCAACATACGGCTGATCGGCGCCACCACGGAGAACCCGTCGTTTGAGATCAACGGTGCGCTGCTTTCGCGCTGCCGGGTGTACATCCTGAACCCGCTGAGCGAGGCGCTGATCGTCACGCTGCTGCGCCGCGCACTGGAAGACCCGGAGCGCGGTCTGGGCAAGATGAACGTCCGCGCCGGTGACGAAGTCCTGCAACAGATTGCCGCCTATACCAGCGGCGACGCCCGCGCCGCGTACAACGTGCTGGAAGTGGCGGCGGCTACGGCCGGCGACAGCGGCCAGATCACCGAGCAAATTATCAAAGACACGTTGCAGAAGCGCGTCCTGCTGTATGACAAGTCGGGCGAAGAGCATTACAACCTGATTTCGGCGTTGCACAAGTCCGTCCGCAATAGTGACGTGGACGCGGCGCTCTACTGGCTGGCGCGCATGCTGGAGTCGGGCGAAGATCCCCTGTACATTGCGCGTCGCGTAGTGCGCATGGCGTCAGAGGACATCGGCCTGGCGGCGCCGGAAGCGCTGAACCTGTGCTTGTCCGCCAAAGACGCCATAGATTTCCTCGGCATGCCGGAAGCGAACCTGGCTCTGGCCCAGGCCGTGGCCTATCTGGCGCTGGCGCCCAAGTCGAATGCGCTTTACGTCGCGTACGGTGAAGTGCTGGAGGACGTGGAAAAGACCGCGGCCGAGCCGGTGCCGCTGCACATCCGCAACGCGCCCACCAAGCTGATGAAGAGCGCGGGTTACGGCAAAGGCTACCAGTACGCGCATGACCTGGAAGAGAAAGTCGCGGACATGCAGTGCCTGCCGGACAACCTGCGCGACCGGCGGTACTACCATCCAACGCAGGAAGGCCGGGAAAAGCTTCTGGCGCAGAGGATGGAAGAAATCAGGAAGCTCCGGGAAGAGGCGCGGAAAAACAGCTCAACCACAAAGGACACGAAGGAAGACAAACGGAAGAGAAAAGAGTAGCCGTCCTAACGCCCAGGCCTAGCACCGCGCCACTGCCGCCGAAGGGACATAAGGCTCGACAGCCACGGGAGCAAAAAGCATGTAACACGCCGGGACAGCGGACGGCGGAGCAGATTCCTCGGTCGCTGCTCGCGCGCTGAAAAAGGCGCGCACTCGCTTTACGCGACTCTCGGAATGACAAGACTTAAACAGGCTTTGTGTTCCTTCGTGTCCTCCCATGAATAATGTCTACTCAAAAGTTGTTTTGGCTGGTTTTAGGCAGCCAGGGTGAAGCTGGGAAAGTCTTCGAAGACCCACTGGTTTTTCAGTGTGTCGTAGACGATTTTGACCAGCTTTCTTGCCAGAGCGAT
>JBGPLR010000117.1:0-8142 GCA_041486545.1 Terriglobia bacterium | reverse complement strand
TCCTGGGCTACAACGTCCGCCAGCCGCCGGGGCGGTCCCCCTACGGAGGGAACGATCCAGAGTGGCAGCGAGTCCGAACGCGACTCGAAGGGCGCGATCAGCATTTCCGATGCATCGGGCGAAACCGCGAGTATTTTGGCGCTCTCAAAAGGCGTAACGAAAGGTTGTACCTCACCGCCGGAAACCGGCATCTGGGAGAGCTCCCAGCGATGCCCGCGCCGCTGCACAAAGAAGAGCCGTATGCCGTCCGTCTGGATCCTGCCGTAAACATCCGCTCGGGATGTCGTGGTCAAGGGCACAGCCTTTAAGACGCGCGGTTTGGCTTGCGGCCGCGCCGCAAACCAGGTTCCCGCAATGATGGCCGCAGACAACGCCCAGAACGCGACGGGCCGCCACCTGGAAGACTTGGGCAGCATCCCCGGCTCGTTATGGTTCTCGTTTTTATTTTCATCATCCAAGGCTGCGGGGGCCAAGGCTGCGGGCGCCGGCAGGCTCGGCCCGGCCTCAACTCGCTGGACGGAACCAATGAAGCGGTATCCCCGGCGGGGAAGTGTTTCTATATAGGTTGGCCGCTCCGCCGAGTCCAACAGCATCTGGCGCAGCTTGTTCACAGCCTTATTGAGGCTGTTCTCAAAGTCAACGAAGGTCTGGTCTGACCAAAGTCTCTTTTGAATTTCTTCGCGAGTCACTGCCTGCCCGGGGCGCTCCAGGAGCATGACCAGGATGTCAAAGGGCTGGCCCGATAGTTTGAGCTTCATCCCACGCTTGCGGATCTGTCCCGCCGCAAGATCCACCTCGTAGGGACCGAAGCGGTAGATCGGAGAAGTGCGGCGATGGGTATCCATTTTTCGTGCTACCTGAGCGAAAAGTCGTACCAAGCTCGTGCGCCTTCAACTTTGGACGGTCTTAAGAGGCGCAAGTGGAGCGGGCTGCGAGCGGAATCTTGCAGCGGTACCTGGATCAGTATCCAGATAAATACCGTATTTTAAATAGTTTGACAAGGAAGAAAAAAGGAAGACGACGAGAATGCAGGCTCCATTGCTCTGCCCCGCGCTGAACCATTAGTTTGCGCCTGCCCCAGAAGGCCGGGTCCATTGAAGGAAACGGCACTAACCAGGAACCACATAGCGTTGCACGGCAGTCCTCAAACTCCGCTGGGTGAAACCACCAGCAGGCAGGCGAGTACCCCCGGTTGCCGAACCATCCGCCTAGCGCGGTTGTCGGGTTACAAGTTTGCCCGTTTGGTCCGCATCCCTGGCGGATCGCGGCCCACAGCGGATTGAGGACAACGGCGTGCACAAACCAGTGCCCTGAAAATTGAACCGAGTAATAGGAGAAGAAAGTATGCCATCCGCTAGTAAGAACCGGTTGCGCCGCTGTAGTTTGGTGGTGCTGTTTTTCGTAGTGTCCAACGCGTGTTTTGCCCAGAAAGATCCTGGTGTCCGCCCCGGCCCGCCCGGCGCCGGATCACCGCTCCCGGGGCTCACGCCCATTGAATTGTCAATGTTCAACGAAGGCTTGCAACGGGCCATTCAGTTGGAAGCGGTTTGCGGTAGCTGCAGCGACCTGACGCTGGGCTCGTTTACTGACCCGGCCAAAGCCAAGCTGGTAACCAAAACGAACTCAGCGGGACTGGGAACCCGGTTCAACGGGGACCAATGCCTGGGTTGCCATAACCAGCCAGCACTGGGCGGATCGGGCGGCTTCATGGTCCCCAACCCGCAGGACCCTCCGGCCAAACAACGCCGGCCGGAAAACCCCATGTTCGATCTGATCCCGCACCGCAAAGGCGCAACCAATGCAGTGCCGTCTTTCATTGAACAGTTCGGCCCAATCCGCGAGGTCCGCTTCGTGAAAAAGCCGGATGGCACGCCGGACGGCGGAGTCCATCAGCTCTTCACCGTGGTGGGCCGCTCTGATATTTTCCCGGCCGGCCAGTTCAACACCTGCACCACCGAGGTGCTGCCTTCAACCGACTTTGAAGGTGAACTCAAGAAGGGCAACCTTCGCTTCCGAATTCCCACGCCACTGTTCGGACTGGGGATTCTGGACGGCATCCAGGACCGCGAGATCCTGGGGCGCCACAACGCCACGGCGGCGGTTCGCCAGGAACTGGGAATCGTTGGAACTCCCAACCGCAGCGGCAATGACGGCACCATAACCCGCTTCGGCTGGAAGGCGCAAAACAAATCAATCACCATTTTTGCCGGTGAAGCCTACAACGCGGAGATGGGCATCACCACCGACCTGTTCCCGCAGGCCGTGGATGAGACCCCGCAATGCACCGCGGACAAGAGCGAACCCAACGACATCACCCGCATGGACCCGGATGATTCCCGCAACCAGGGCTTCACCAACCCGTTGCACGAGCCCCCCGACTGGCTGCTGTTCGGTGTCTTTATGCGGTTCCTGGATGCGCCCCAACCAGCGCCATTTTCCGCGAGCGCGCTGCAGGGCCAGAAACTGTTCGGCACCGGCCCGGACAGCCCGGGCATCGGATGCGTGGCTTGCCACACGGCCACCATGGTCACCCCGCCAAGGAGTGAAACGCAGGCCTTGCAAAGCCTGACGGTGCATCCGTTCTCTGACTTGTTGGTCCACCACATGGGCAAGGGCCTGGCGGATGACATCTCGCAGGGGGCCGCTACCGGCGATATGTTCCGCACCGCGCCGCTGTGGGGCGTGGGCCAGCGCATCTTCTTCCTGCACGACGGCCGGGCCGACAACCTGCTGACAGCCATCCACGCACACCAATCAGCAGCCAGCGAGTGCGACGCCTCTCAGGGTTCACCCTGCTATGGACCTTCGGAAGCCAATGCCGTGATCCGGCGGTTCAATGAGCTTTCGGCCAAGGAAAAACAGGCGATTCTGGACTTCCTTCGCGCACTGTGAAATGACGGCGGATGATTAAGGGCCGGATTGCCGGCCCTTTTTTTTGGGTCGTAAGACATGTCCCGGTAACGCGGAGGTTATCCAACGCGGTCGGACCGCTGGTGGCGCAGGACGGCAAGCCGTTCACATTCTTCAGCAAGCCAGCTTTCCGCTTCTTTAGCCGTACGAAAAACAGAAATCGAATTGAAATAAGGCTCGGCGAAAACCGAGAACATCCGCAGCATCCCGAACACGGCGTCCTGGGGGGCGATGACGGCGCAAGCATCAAACTGGACGCGATGGTTAACGGCGCGGATGGCATCGGCAACCAGGTGCAACTGGGAGCTCTGGGGCAGCCCAGACATCTGGCTGAGGTCCAACAAAACGCTTAGCCGATCCGGGCACGCAGGATCCTGCGCCAGCTCACGAAAGTGATTGAGCACTTCGGCGAGTAAAGTCCGTCCAGTACAGCGAGTGCGAATGATCGCACGGGGCACGTCGATGGCATAGGTCACAGGCATTCATGCCTCACGTAAAGGCCTACCCAAGGGGGGTTGCGACCATTATAAAACAAAGCCGTGGCGTCAATCGTCAACAACTACCGCCCAAAGTCCTAACCAGTCGCCGCCCGGAAGACACCAGGTGAAGGCGTTCCCTTTTGCAATGCTGCCAGGCTGGACACCTGAACCCACCTTGCCGGCGGCTAGTGCGGGTAATTCTGCAGCGGGGGCTGGGTGCCCTTGGGCAAAGCGGTGCGCGCCACGTTCATGATCATGGCCAGGAACGTGTAGTAGCCGCACACACCCACCAGATCAATCACGCCGTGCTCGCCCCACTTGCTGACCGCCCAACTGTAAGTCTCGTCGCTGACGCACTGATTGTTCAGGAGTTCGATGCAGAACTCATAGCAGAGCTGTTCGCTTTCATACAGGCCTTTGGGAAATCGTCCTTCAGCAACGGTTTTGAGCATTTCCGAGCCGAGCCCGGCGTTGAAGGCGATGGGAAAGTGCACGGCCCACTCGTACTGCTGCGACCAGTGCCGCGCCGTAATCAGAATGGCAAACTCGCTGATCTTGGGCGGCAGAGAGTTCTTGTAGCGCAGGTAGTCGCCCATGGCCTTGGCGCGCAACATCACTTCCGGGCTGCGCAACATGGGGATGAACGGACCAAAAACCGGCGTGCCGCGTCCGGCGGCGAATTCTTCCGCGGCTTTCTTCTGCGCGTCAGTCATTTTGTCGACGGGGATTTCCGGCATGCGGTCGAGGGGCAGGGTCTTGCCCGGCTCCACCGGCTTGGCTTCTTTGTTGTCCTGCGGCGGAGTGTTCTGGACGCCGTTGTTCTGGAGCACCTGCGCCCCGCTGGTCGCCACTGCGCATGCCGCACCGGCTCCGGTCATGATGAAATCTCTTCTGGAAAAAGCCATCGCCATCCCTCCTGAATTCCATGCTGATGAGTTAGATGAGTTAACCCTAGTATGTTACCCCGCAGGAGCGGATACCGGGTCAGTCTAAACTGACCTGAGTACGCCCAAAGTTTTCTTTGTGCGGCGGAGCTCCTTCAGCGTTTACACTAGGGCGATGGACGAGCGCGACTTTTACGATGAGAAAGAAGCCAAGAAGCCGCACACGCTGACGTGTCCGCACTGCCGGACGGCCAACGAATACGAACTCTCATGGCTGGTGCGCACCAAAAAGAAGCAGCTACCCGGCCGCGCCGACGAGCGCGACCGCGCCAAGTTCGCCAAAGCCCAGTCTTACATGGTCCGGCGTGACGACGTGACCATGTGCAAGAACATACGCTGCCGCAAGCGGTTCGATGTGGCCGGCGTGCAGTCCGTGGCGTTTCTGGAGTAGCGCAAGCATGAACAGAGCGGTTGCAGAAGCGCTTCTGGAGCAAGAGTTGACCGCTGCGTTGGAAATGGGCTACGAGCAACTCGGACGCCTCATCGGCAGCGACCCAATCCTCAAGGTAGTCCCAGGATCTGACGGCAAACTCTACGTGGTTGAGATCAGTGCATACTGGGATGCGCGGGAAAACGGGCCTGTGCGGTTGACCGCCGTGATTGACGACGGCGGCTTGCGGGCTCTTATCATCCCCCTCACCGCAGATTGCGTGGTTGACCCCAGCTGGAAGGCGCCCGCGTAGCCCGGCAGCCCACAATCCCCTCCGCTCATTTATACTTGCAGGTTTCATCCCCTACGGCGGGGCCTAACACTGGGCCGTCAAACGTCATCTAAGTATTTTGTACAGGAATAACCTTCTATGAAGATTCTGGTCTGCATGAAGCAGGTCCCGCAAAAAGACGCTCCACTCAAGCTGAACGAAACCGGCACCTGGATCCGCGACGACGTTTCCTACGAAGTCAACGAGCCCGACGCCTACGCCCTGGAAGAAGCCCTGCGGCAGAAAGAAAAACATGGCGGCGAAGTAGTGGTGATCACCGCCGGGCCGGCGCGGGCGCAGACCGTACTGCGCGAAGGGCTGGCCAAGGGCGCCGACCGGGCGATCCACTTGGAAGACAACGGGTTCGTGGGGATGGACGCGCTGAACATCGCGAAAGCGTTTGTGGCAGCCATCAAAGATGAGCAGTTTGACCTGATCTTCACCGGCCTGCAGTCTGACGATTACGGCTTCGCGCAAACCGGCGTGGTTATGGCGGAACTGCTGAACTGGCCGCACGCCACCATCATCATGGAAATCCAGAAGAACGAGGGCGGCGGCGACGCTGGTTCTATTAAGGTAAAGCGCGAGCTGGAAGCCGGCTTCTTCCAGCACGTGACCATACCGTTGCCGGCGGTGCTGACCATCCAGTCGGGCATCAACAAGCTCCGTTACGCCACGCTGCTGGGCATCAAGCAGGCCAAGAACAAACCCATGCGCAAAGTGGCGCTGGACGAAGTGAAAGCCGCCGTGGGCGACAACCTGCAAAAAATCGAGAAGCTGTACGTCCCGCAGAAAACCAAGAAGACCGAGATGCTGGACGGATCGCCGGGCGAAATCGCCAAGAAGCTGGTGGACAAGCTGCGCAATGAGGTCCGGGTGATCTAGAAAGTTTGAAGGAGGACAAGCCATGGAGAAGATTGAATACGATCCTGAAGGCGGGAATTACCTCCCTGTAACCGAACATGAAACCGGCGCCACCCTGCTGGTGGTGGGCATTGTGATGCTGCTGGGCGCGTTGGGCTGGCTGCTGTATTTGGGCTGGGACCTGCGCGCCGGCGGCGGGCTGATGCAAATCATTTTTACCACGGACGTGGTCATCGCCCTGGTGTTGATGACCTGGGGCTTTGTCAAAAAGAGACGGCAGAGAACTTAAAACATGGCAGACACAATTCTGGTGGTAGCAGAGCAGCGTGAAGGCAAGTTAAACCGCGTCTCCCTGGAGACGATTGCCGCGGCGCAAGCCATTGCGGCGGAAACCGGGTGGACGGTTGAGGCCGCGGTCTTTGGCAGCGGCGTGGCCGGCATCGCCGGAGAGCTTGCCGCCAAAAAACTGGCCAAGGTCTACGCTATCGAGTCGCCCAAGCTGGCCAAATATGAGCCGGACGGCACGGTGGCCGCGCTCAAGGGTTTCATCCAGCAGAAGCAGCCGCGCCTGGTGCTGATGCCGCACACCTACCAGGTGCGCGACTTTGCACCGCAGCTGACGACTTCGCTCGGCCGGACATTAATCAGTGACGCGACTGGCTTCCACAAATCCGGTGACAAGCTGCTCTTCACCCGGCAGATGTTCCAAGGCAAGTTTGCCGCGGACGTCTCGTTCGCTTGCGATCCTCCGCACTTTGTGACGTTCCAGGCCGGGGCTTATCGTGGCGACAAAGCTGAAGCCGGAGCTTCCGCCGCGCCGGTGGAAACGGTGAGCGCGGAGATTGCCGACAGCGCGGTCCGCAATCAGCCTGAAGCTCCATTCAAAGAAGCCAAGCAAGCGGTGGACCTGACCCAAGCCGAGATCATTGTCTCCGTGGGCCGCGGGATCAAAGAGCAGAAGAACATTGATCTGGCCAAGGCGCTGGCCGACGCGCTGGGCGGCGAGATTGCCGCGTCGCGCCCGATATGCGACGCCGGCTGGCTGCCCATGGACCGGCAGATCGGCAGCTCCGGACAAACCGTTGCTCCTAAGCTCTATCTGGCCGTAGGCATCAGCGGCGCGATTCAGCACATCGTCGGCATGAAGGGCGCGCGTTCGATCATCGCTATAAATAAAGATGCGGAAGCGCCGATCTTTGAGATTGCCGATTTTGGCGTGGTAGGCAACCTGTTTGACATTCTGCCGCTGCTGACGGAGGAAGTGAAGAAGGCGAAAGCGGGGAGCTAGAACCTCACCGCTGATGACACTGATATCACTGATTTTCACAGATTTGAAGACGGGTTTCATTGTTTTTGTTGGATCAGTGCGATCAGTGCAATCAGCGTCATCAGTGGTAAGGTTTTTGCTTTGCCTAATTGCCAGTTGCTAATTGCTAAAAAATGATCTACTTCCGCAAACCGCTTGAGGGAATTGAGCGTCCGCAGATGGAAGCGGACGTAACCATTGTGGGCGGCGGGCCGGCCGGCATGGCCTGCGCGCTGCGCCTGTCGCAGCTCATTGACAAGCACAACGCCCGCTATCCCGACGCGGCGCTTAGCAAAGAGAACATCAACGTGCTGGAAAAGGCGCGCGAGGTGGGGCAGCACTCGCTCTCCGGCGCGGTGCTTGATCCGCGCTCCATGGACGAACTGCTTCCCGGCTGGCGCGATGAAGCTCCGCTGGACGCGCAGGTAGATCAAGAGAGCTTCTATTTTCTGACCGAGAAGAAATCGTATCGCGCACCGCTGATGCCGCCTCCCATGATGGACCACGGCAATTACGTGATCTCCCTCAACCGCTTCATGAAATGGCTGGGAGAAAAAGTGGAGCAGGCGGGGATCACCGTGTTCACCGGGTTTGCCGGATCGGAACTCACGTATGACGGCAATCGTGTGACCGGCGTGATCACCGACGACAAAGGCGTGGACAAAACCGGCCAGAAGAAGTCGAACTTTGAGGCCGGGTATGAGCTGAAGTCCAAAGTCACGGTGCTGGCGGAAGGCACGCGCGGGTCGCTCACCAAGCAGCTTGTCCAGAAGTTCGACCTATATAAAGACCGCAACCCGCAGGTGTACGGCGTGGGAGTGAAAGAGCTTTGGGAAGTGCCGTCCGGCCGGATCAAGCAGGGCGAAGTCATCCTGACGCTGGGCTGGCCGCTGACGACGAAGGAATACGGCGGCGCGTGGATCTATGGCGGCAAGGAC
>JBGPLR010000116.1:0-8156 GCA_041486545.1 Terriglobia bacterium | reverse complement strand
TGATGCACTTGAACCTGCACAAGACTTTTTCCACGCCGCATGGCGGCGGCGGACCTGGCTCGGGGCCGGTGGCCTGCAAAAAAATATTGGAGCCGTTCCTGCCAAAGCCGATCGTCGTCGCGAAATCAGACGGCACGCTGGCGCTGGACTACGACCGTCCGCAGTCGGTGGGACGGGTACGCATGTTCTACGGCAACTTTGGCATGCACGTGCGCGCGCTGGCTTACATCATGGCCAACGGCCCTGACGGCCTGCGCCAGACCACGGAAGACGCCGTGCTTAACGCCAATTACATTCGCAAAAAATTGCAAGGCGCTTACGACCTGCCTTACCCCACGCCGACCATGCACGAAGTGGTTTTCAGCGACCATATCCAGACGGAAAAAGGCATCAAGACCGGCGACATCGCCAAGCGGCTGATTGACTACGGGTTCCATCCTTACACTGTGTCGTTCCCGCTGGTGGTGCATGGTGCCCTGATGATTGAGCCTACGGAGAGCGAATCGCTGGAAGAACTGGATTTGTTCATTGACGCCATGAAAGCCATTGCCCGCGAGTGCCAGGACGATCCGGAGATGGTGAAGGCCGCCCCCCATAACACGCGCGTCTCGCGCCTGGACGAAACTGCAGCGGCGAGGAAGCCGGTATTGCGGTGGAAACCGTCTGTGTAATCCCGAGCGGAGCGAGGGAACCCTATAAACTCCAAAAACCTTGGCCGCGAATTTACGCGAATGAACTCGAATTATGGCTGGCTTGTTTGGTGTGATTCGCGTTCGTTTGGCCCGGTGGTTTATTATTGGGGAACCAAGGCTCGCTCCGACGTAGCTTCATAGCAATAGGGGTCTCTCGCTCCGCTCGAGACTTCGGAAAGCAGCCCTCCGTAACTTTTACCCTCTTCAACCCTTAAGGTACACTTAACTATCATGCAATCTTTCAAGGCGCTCTTCCTGGGACTAGTTTTACTCGTCCTGTCTACTCCCGCGGTCTTTGCCCAGGCCGGTTCCAGCTCCTCCCCTGACCCGGTTTTGCTGCGCACGCTGCAGCAGGAACTGGACCGCGCCATGACGTCGTTGAGCAAAGCGGACCCGGCGCCGTACTTCATCAGCTACGCGGCCAGCGACGATTCCAGCGTAGTCATCGCCGCCAGCAACGGCGCTCTTCTGGCCGACGCCAACCGGCATGACCGCACGGTGGACATTTCAGTGCGCGTCGGCAGCCGGGACCTGGATAACACGCACGGCGAGAACCTCTTTCATTCGGTGGTCACAACGGCGCTGCCGCTGGACGACCGGGCAGACGCCATTTCGCGCGTGCTGTGGCTCAACACTGACCGCATGTACAAGCGGGCCGCCCAGGCTTATCTGGAGGTAAAGACCAACACCAAGGTGCGCGCGGAAGAAGAAGATTCGTCGCCGGACTTTACCACGGAAAAGCCCCAGGTATTTGCCGGCAAGATGGCCGCTGCGCCGGTGTTTGATCATCGCGAGTGGGAAGAACGTGTGCGACGCCTGTCGGCAATCTTCTCCAAGTATCCGGACATTGAGCGCTCCACCATCATGCTGCTGGTGCAGGACGGTAAACGGTATCTGGTCTCCAGTGAAGGCACGAAGATCGTGGACGGGCATGTGTTGATTCGGGTGCTGGCCCTGGCCAACACGCGTTCGTCGGACGGCATGGATCTGGCACGGTCGGAAACTTTTGATGCTTCCACGTTTGACAAACTCGCGTCCGAACAAGTGATGGCTGCCAAGATCGAAAAGATCGCGCAGGACCTGCAGAAGCTGAAGAAAGCGCCCATCGTGGAGCCTTTCAACGGTCCGGCCTTGCTCTCCGGACGCGCGGCCGCCGTGTTCTTCCATGAAGTGGTTGGACACCGGCTGGAAGGGCAGCGCCAGCGCGGGGAAAATGAAGGCCAGACATTTACCAAGGACGTGGGTCACAACGTTCTTCCCGCATTCCTGAGCGTGGAAGATGATCCCACTCTGACCACGCTGGGCGGAGTCGAGCTGAGCGGCCAGTACGGGTACGACGAAGAAGGCGAGAAGAGCCAGCGCGTGGAGCTGATCTCCAACGGCGTGCTGAAACAATTTTTGATGTCGCGTATGCCAGTCAAGGGCTTTGAGCATTCCAACGGCCACGGGCGCGCGCAGGATGGCATGATGCCGGTGGGCCGCCAGGGCAATTTGATTGTGCGCTCCACCAAGAGCATTCCTGACGACCAGCTTCGCCAGGCGTTGATTGACGAAGTGAAAAAACAGGGCAAGCCCTTCGGACTGTACTTTGAAGACATTGCCGGCGGGTTCACGCTGACCATGCGCAACATGCCGCAGGCCTTTCAGGTGATGCCGCTCATGGTATGGAAGGTCTATCCCGACGGCCGCCCGGACGAACTGGTCCGCGGCGTGGACATTATCGGCACGCCGCGCAACGCGCTCAGCCGCATTGAATTGACGGGCCAGAAGATGGATGTGTTCAACGGAGAGTGTGGCGCTGAATCCGGCTCGGTGCCGGTGGCTGCCGCCGCTCCCGCCATGTTGTTCTCAGAGATTGAAGTCCAGAAAGTTGCGCAGGGGCATGACCGGCCTCCGGTCCTGCCGCCACCGGGGTCGGACAGAACTGGTGACGGCGCCACAAAGAAGGAGGCCCGCTAATGCGCAAATTTATTTTGATCTTTGCTCTGCTCGCGGCTTCGTTGACCTCGCTGGCTCTGGCGGACGACAAATCGGCCATCGCTACCGATGATCATGGCGATCCGGTGCTCAAGGCCATGCTGACCGAACTGAGGCGGTCGCAGGAAAAACTGCAGCTGGGCGAGATGCAGCGTCCGTACTACATTGATTATCAAGTCACCGAGCTCAGAGATTTTTCGGCGGAGGCCACGCTGGGAGCTTTGCGCGGCGACCATACCAACGTGGTCCGCGTGGTGCGTGTGGTGGTCCGCATTGGCGACTACAAGCAGGACAGCTATTACGGCGAAGGCGTGGGTACCGTGGAAGGGATGCCCATTGACAACCAGGAAATGGCGCTGCGCCGCCAGCTCTGGCTGGCCACCGACAAGGCGTACAAGTCCGCGCTGGGCGGGCTTAGCGAAAAACAGGCAGCACTGAAAAACCTGCAGACGGAAAGCGAAGTGGCCGACTTCAGCCAGGAGAAGCCGTCGCCGTCCGTCCGCGAGCCGGCCAAGCTGGACGTGGATTTTGGCGCGTGGAAACAGCGCGTTCGCGCCAACTCTGACCTGTTCCGTCGCGACCCAAGTCTGGACAACTCCAGCGCGTTCTTCAATGTCCGGGTACTGAACCGTTATTACGTGAACACGGAGGGGGCCATCACACGCAACGGCAAGGCCGTCTACACTTACGGGTTCTCCGGCTCTGGCCAGTCGGACGACGCCATGCGCCTGGAGCGCAGCCAAGGATATGTGGTCACCCGGCCGGAAGAGTTGCCCAAACCGGAAGAAGCAGAGAAAGATACGCAGCGGCTGATCGCCACCTTTGCCGCGCTGCGCAAGGCGCCGCTGGCGGAAGATGAATATCGCGGTCCGGTGCTGTTCTCCGCCGACGCGGCCACCGCCCTGTTTGAGCGCCTGATCGTCCCCAACGTCCTGGGGATCCGCCCGGAGCTGGGGAACTCGGCGCGCACCCGCGGCGAGTTTGCTTCCGCTTACAAGAGCCGCGTGCTGCCGGACTTCTTCACCGTGGTGGACGATCCCCGGTCGAAGAAAATTGACGGGCAGACGCTGGCCGGCAGCTATGACGTGGACGATGAAGGCACGGCCGCCCAGACGGTCACGCTCATTGACAAAGGCGTGCTCACCAACTACCTGTTGGGACGTGAACCCATCCGCGACTTTCCTCATTCCAACGGCCACGGGCGCACGTCGCTGGCCGGAGCGCCGCGCCCGCAAATCTCCAATTTGATTTTCAGCGCCGCCAACGGCGTGACCTTTGAAGAACTGAAGAAGAAATTGATCGCCATGTGCAAGGACCAGGGCCGTCCGTACGGCTATTACGTGGAGACCACCGGGCCGCAGTTGGCGCCGCGCCTGCTATGGCGCGTGTACGTGAACGATGGCCACATGGAACTGGTCCGCGGGGCGGTGTTCCACCAACTGGATACACGCGCTTTGAGGACTGGTATCGTCGCAGCCGGCAATGACGTCTATGTTTACAA
This sequence comes from Terriglobia bacterium, assembly GCA_041486545.1. GTDB lineage: Bacteria > Acidobacteriota > Terriglobia > Terriglobales > Acidobacteriaceae > Angelobacter. The sequence goes on along the minus strand of JBGPLR010000116.1, from coordinate 3,986 downwards.
TCGCTCGGAACCCCTGCCCAGTTCCATTGTTGCGCCCTCCTTGCTGTTTGATGAATTGGAAATCCAGCGCTCCAACCGTACCAAGGAAAAACTGCCGAATTATCCGGCGCCGGCATTGGCGGCGAAATAGCTTTTTACCACAGAGGACACAGAAGGGCACGGAGATCGAATTTTGGAATAGTGGACAGCTGCTTGGGGGGCAAACCATGATCGGACTGCTCTATATTGCAGCGATATTTGTAACATTCATCCTGGTAGCTACTCTCATCTACCAGGCGCGTCTTTTTCGCCATCGCGGAGTTTCACGCGATGCGTTCATTGGAGAATTCCGCGGTCGACAGGTGCCTGATGCAATCCCCGGCGTCGTGTATGACTACTACAAAGAGTCGGCGTTGTGGAAGCGATTTGGGGTATCGCCGGGTGACAGATATGAGGATTTGTTTAGCGCCGAACCTGACGATATCTCGGATGATGCAAGAGAACTCGTGCGTCGTTTGGGGATGCATATGCCGATCGAAGCTGTGTTACGCGAATGGCAAACTCCGATAAGGACTCTTGCGGACATCGTGGAATGGTTGAATTGGGTTCTTGAACGTCAGCAAGACCAGGAACCCTAAAAATTGACTTAGCTGGCGGGTGATTCAGCCTTTGCGACTAAAGCTTGTCGGCTCTGCCTTTGGTCCCACTCGTTTTTAGGGATTCCACACTGGTTGCCCTTCTTTGTGTTCCTTTGTGCCCTTTGTGTTTACACCCGTACAGAAACGTTTACCATAGGGATTCCTCGCTTAGGCTCGGAATTTTAGAAACAGGGATTCCTCGCCTTGGGTTCGGAAATTGTAGAAATAGGGTTTCCTCGCGCCTGCCGGCGACTCGGAACAAATAAAAAATGGGCCGCATTCACGTTCTTTCTGAACACGTCGCCAACAAAATCGCCGCCGGCGAGGTGGTGGAGCGTCCCGCGTCGGTGCTGAAAGAGCTGCTGGAGAATTCTTTGGACGCCGGGGCCACGCGCATCCGCGTGCAGGTTGAAGCCGGCGGACGGAAGCTGGTCCAGGTCACCGACAACGGTTGCGGCATGGTGCGCGACGATGCGCTGCTGGCTTTCGAACGCCACGCGACTTCCAAGATCAAAGATGCTGAAGACCTGCTGAATATCCACACATTGGGCTTCCGCGGCGAAGCGCTGCCTTCCATTGCCAGCGTATCGCGCATGTTGTTGGAGACGCGCGCGCCGGAAGAAGACAGCGGCACCGTGCTGGAGATTGCCGGCGGCAAGATCCTGCGCGTGGAAGACGCCGGGCTGCCTCAGGGAACGTCCATTGCCGTGCGCGATCTGTTCTTCAACACTCCGGCGCGCAAGAAATTCCTGAAGGCCGAGTCCACTGAGCTTTCGCACATCGCGTCGCTGGTCACGCACTACGCGCTGGCCCATCCAGAGAAGCATTTTGAGCTGCATTCGGCCACCAATGCCATGCTGGTGGCGGCGCCGGTGGAGTCGCACGCGCAACGCATCTATCAGGTCTTTGGCCGCGAGACGCTGGACCAACTTGTTCCTCTGGCGGCGACCGTGAAGCTGGAGCGCGTGGGAATCCCCGAGCCGCCGCCGTGGCGCCGCGACGAAGATTACCAGCCGCCGGTGCCGGGTGATATGCGCCTGCACGGTTTCATCTCCAAGCCGGAAGTACAAAAGCTGAACCGCAATTCGATTTTCATCTTCGTGAACAACCGGCTGATTCGTGATCGCCTGGTACAACACGCGCTGACTGAAGCCTACCGCAATATCCTTCCGCCCACGGTGTTTCCCGTGGTGCTGCTGTTCATCGAGCTGCCGAATGCGGAAGTGGATGCCAACGTCCATCCGTCGAAGACGGAGGTGCGGTTTCGCCAGCATTCTCTGGTGCATGATTTTGTGCGCGACTCGGTGCGCGCGGCTCTGATGAAGGCGCGTCCGGTGCCGGAGTTCACCAGGGAGATCCACGCGCAACCGACGGCGGGGCCAGGACTGACGCCGGGAGCCCGTATGCCCGATGCAGACATGACCGGCGGCCAGATGGGAAACGCTCCGTTGCAATCCGGCGCGCGCGATGAGTTCTCCCTGCAGGCCCCGGCGCAGCTTCCGGTGAGCGGGCGTTTGCAGTTTGCCGGCGCGCCGATCGCCATTGAGGCCAACGCCTCCGTGAGCGGTTTTGGTCCGGGCTTTGAAACGAACTCTGCTCCCACGCTCACGTGGAAGACCAACGGCCACGGTGACGCCTGCGGCAACGTTCTCGCGGACGAACCGCAGGAGATTCCTGACGCGCTGGTGCTCGCCAGCCTGAAGCCGCTGGGCCAGGTGCGCGATTCGTTCATCCTGGCGGTGAACGCGGACGGCCTGTGGATCATTGACCAGCACGTGGCCCACGAGCGCGTGCTGTTTGAGCGCATCCTGCGGGAACGCAGCCGCAGCCAGGCGTCGCAAGAGGGCCAACGCATGCTCATGCCGCTGATTGTGGAACTCTCGCCCGGGCAGCAGGCGGTGTTTACTGAAATCTCTGAAGAACTACGCCGCAACGGTTTTGAGGCGGAGCTGTTTGGAGCGCGCACCGTGGCCGTGAAAACCGCGCCGGCGGGCGTGCCGCCGGCGGAAGTCGAAAAGATGCTATTGGAATTGCTCGACCAGTTTCAGCAGGAAGAGCAGGCGTTGAACCTGGAAAAAATCCGTGCGCGGATCGCCGCCAGCATCGCCTGCCATGCGGCCATCAAGATCAATATGCCGCTGGAGCAAAACAAAATGGAGTGGCTGCTGCAGGAACTGGCGAAAACGGAGTGTCCAATGAGCTGTCCGCACGGGCGTCCGGTGGTGCTGCGGTATTCTGTTAAGGAGATCCAGAAGGCGTTCAAGCGAATCTGAGACCGGCCGGAAAGTTGCCGAGTTAGGTTAAACTGTTGCTATGGAAGTCCGTTTCAGTCCTGAATTCGAGGCTAAGCTGAACCGTGCGGCGTCAGAAAGCGGCCGTGACGCGGAGCAGCTTGTGCTGCAACTCGTGCAAACTTATCTCGACCACGACCAATGGTTCCGGCAGGAAGTGCAGAAAGGACTGGCGCAATTGGACCGCGGGGAATTCGTCGAGCACGACGAAGTCGTGGCCCGCATCGAGCGGCTCTTTCATCCCTGATGGAGATCATCTGGTCGCCGCAAGCCGCTGCTGACTTTACTGCGATTGTGCGGTACATCCGCGAAGACAACGCCGCGGCGGCACTGCGAGTAGCGCGCTCCGTTTACCGGTAAATTGGCCAACTGAAAACTTTTCCCAACCTAGGGCGCCCTGGCCGCATGGATGGAACGCGGGAATTGGTGTTTCCACCCCTTCCGTTTGTCGTGGTGTATCGTGTAAAGGAAAGTTTCGTTGAAATTGCTAGGATGCTGCACGGGGCACAGCGCTGGCCATAAGTCGCATAAGCAACAAAGAATCAGACGATTCGTCAATCTATGACTGAACCAGAACTGCAACAGCAACGCGCGCACAAATGGCGGCTCCAGGGCGACCCGGTCCACACTCTGGAGCAGGCGCGCGCTTTTCTTGAGGACGTGGGTTTTTGCCTGCTGTACCCCGAGCGCACGCTGCCCGCGCTGCCGACGTTCATGGGCGCGTACGTGGGTTCCGCGGAAGGCCTGCCGGACGCCAGGCACGCATTCGCCGATCCGCGCGCGCAGCAAGCCACGGAGTTGATGGTCCGGCTGTTGCGGGAGCGGGGCGCGTATGAGCTGCACCTGTTCGGCGACGCCAGCCTGATCGTGGCCGCGTCGCTGTTTCCTTTTTTCTATGCGCTGGTGGGCGACCGCAATCCCAAAGCCCCGCCCAAGACCAAAGCCCAGGGAGCCGCGGTGTCGCAGCTTTCCGGACGCGTGTTTGAGGCGTTGCAGAAGCACGGTCCCATGAGCAAGGGACAGTTGCAGGAAGCGGTGGGCCGCGAGATGAGCATCGCCGCGCTGGACAACGCGCTGA
>JBGPLR010000115.1:0-8203 GCA_041486545.1 Terriglobia bacterium | reverse complement strand
CTGCTGCTGGAGAAAGGGCTGCCGGACCGCCCCTGGTTTCGCCACGCCGTCTATGCTCCCGGGCAATACACCGGCTACGCCGCCGTGGTCATCCCCGGCGTAAATGAAGCGGTTGACGCCAGGAACGCACAGCGTGCCACGGAACAACTGGAAGAGTTGACCGGCGCGCTGAACCGCGCAGCCAGCGTGCTGGAAAGCTACCAGCGGTAAGTCCTCGTTACAAAAGCAGGACAGCCGGAACCTTTTAGTGGGCCGGCTGTTTCCGCCATTATTTATGTGATGTGATTTGTAATGGGTGACTACTGGCTCAGTTCTTGCTTCGCTGGGAGAGAACTAGTCCGGGTCTCTCACTCCCAAGACTATAAGAAGACCTACTTGAACTCGAATCTCACTTCAATGGTGGTCTGCTTATCGCCCGCTTCGTACCGCCACTTCTTGACCGCTTGAACCAAGGCCGCTACCAAAACTGGATTTCCCCCGAGTTCCTTAACGTCTGCGACCTTGCCATCAGGATTGACCCATACCAATACTCGAGCCACGCCTTGAATGCTCATCTTGCGCGCGAGTTCAGGGTATTCCGGCGGCGGGCTCAACTTGACCTTGCGCAGCGGACCCTGCGTCTGCCCCTGCTGAGTTGCGGCCGGCATCGTTATGAGGCTCAAGAACAGTACTCCGACGCCCAAAAAAAGCGCCACTTTCAACGAATGTAGCCGTTTTGTTGCAGAGCAGATATTCATCGGTCTATTTTGATTTCAGGTCTCTATTTCGTTATGAACTGCATCGGGAGAATACTATCAACATAAGCGGATGGGATAGGTAACTATAGATGGGCTTGCTTTGTCCTTTTGTCACTCATTGCCATATTTGGTTAGTTACAATTTCCGAAAACGGAACAAGAACGTAGTTATGACTTGCGCAAGATAATGGTGGCCAATCTTGGTCGCTTTGATGATCACCCATTCATCCCTGAAAGTATCGATGCCAGTAATGACACCCAAGTAACTTTCACTCTTATGTTGACCTATAGATAATCACCGCTGTCGCTTGTGTGATTCTCCCATCCCCCGGATTTTAAATCCCCACACACCAGCCAACTTCAATTGGTTTGAGTTGATGACAAAGAGTCAAGCGCTGGTAGCACATTGGACTTTAAAGACAATCTGGCAAAGTGAAGGAATGAGGCAATGTCGCAAGAATTGTTTTCCCGTCAAAACTCTATACGCTGTTCAGCACTTCTGCTCGTGCTGTTGTTTAACCTGTTCGTGTTTGCGCAATCGGATGCGGGTGCAGGCGCCCTGCGCGGCACCGTAATCACCGCGGACGGCAAACCTGCTGCCGCTGCCATGGTCAGAGTGCGCAATGCAGACACCGGTTATGTTCGGGAAATTCAAAGCGACGACGCGGGGCAGTTCATTGCAACGGCGCTCCCCGTCGGCCTTTACTTCGTTCAGGCCAAGAAAGCGGAGATGAAAACGCCGGAGATCGAAGCCGTTGTCACCGTGGGCCGGACCCACACCACGGCGTTGGCGCTCAACTCTGCCAGCGAGCAGGCCAGCGACGGGAAGCAGACGCAGACCATGGTGATGAACACGGAAAGCCCGGTTGATACCCGGGAAGTTTCCAACTCATCGAGTGTCTCGCTCCGGTCGGTCGCGACGGCCCCCATCCGCGGGCGCTCTTTCCCGGACTTTGTCCAGCTCACGGCGGACATCTTTCAGGAATCAGACCGTAACGGCCTGGTCATTTCCGGACAGCGGTCCATCAATTCCAATGTCTCCATTGACGGCGCGGACTTTAATGATCCGCTACAGGGAAACCAGCGTGGCGGCAATGATCCGGTTTTCTTCTTCCCCTTGGCGGCCGTGCGCGAGTTTCAAGTCGTCCGCGCTGGAGCTGATGCTGAAGTCGGACGGACCAACGCCGGATTTATCAATGCGGTGACCAAATCCGGCACCAACAACTGGCACGGCGAGGGGTTCTACATGAACCGCAATGCCAACCTCACCTCCCCGGACGCCTTCGGCAACCCGGCTCTTAATATCCAGCATCAGTTTGGCGGTTCCGCCGGCGGCCCCATCAAGAAAGACCGGACATTCCTATTTGCCGCAGTGGAGCAGAACGACCTGAACTTGCCGTTTGTGGTGAAGTTTCAGCCAGCCAGTGTGACGCTGCCCGCCAGTCTGGCCGGCCTGGAGGGAGAGAAGGAAGGCACCAACGATACCTTCTCGTCTTTCGTCCGGCTGGACCACTCGCTGACTTCAAAGCACATGGTCAACCTGGACCTCAACTACGTCAGCTTGGATGCGAAGAATTTTGCTTTATCGCCGCGCACCAATGATATTGCCGAGGGAACAAACTTTGACCGCAAGGGCTCAAGCGCGGCGGTAAAAGGCAGCCTGGTTTCAGCTTTCACCTCTTCTCTACTCAACGAACTGCGCGGGCAGTTCGCTACGGACTACAGGTTCGAACAACCCAACAGCTCGTCATCCATGGTGGTGATCACCGGAGTGGGCACGTTCGGCAGCGAGGTCACCCACCCCCGCCTGTTCGACAACTCCCGCTATGAAGTTACCGACAATGTGAGCGTCACCAAAGGCCGCCATTCCATGCGCTTCGGCGTGGACGGCAACCTGACGCCGGCAAGGCAACAGCGTGAAACCTTTATGGCCGGCCGGTATGACTTCAAGTCGCTGGCTGACTTCAACATCGGCAAAATCGCCCGCTATAGGGGAACGGTTCCTACCAACGGAGATCCCAACAGCCTGCTGTACAAAGGCACGCAGCACGAACTGGGCTTGTTCCTGCAAGACAAATTTACTCTGACAAGAAAACTGGTGATCAATGCAGGCTTCCGCTGGGACGGCCAATGGAACCCGCAACCTACCAATCCCAATCCAGCCATACCGCAAACTACGCGCATCCCCAATGACCTGGCCATGTGGCAGCCTCGTCTGGGCCTTGCCTGGGACCCCAGGGGCCACGGAACAACCGTGATTAGGGCTTCGGCGGGACTTTATGATGCGCGCACGCCGGCCAACTTGTTCCAGCGCATGTTTACGGACAATGGCCTGGTCACGTCCGTGCTCGATAGCAAGTTCGACAAAACCGTTCTCAATTTTGTCCAATTCCCGAACCCGTTGACCGTGTTGCCGGCCGGAGTCAAGGCTGCTCCGGTGAAGGTAGTCGGCTTTTCGCCTGACTTCCACAACCCGCGCTCCTTCCAGGCCAGCGCCAGCATGGAGACAACGTTCAGTGACGCCTGGACGGTTTCCGGTGGTTATACGCGAAACTCCACCTGGGGCTTGCAGCGCCGGCTGGACAAGAACCTCTTCCCGGCAACGTTTGACGCCACCGGGATGCCAATTTTCCCGCTGGTGCGGCCCAACCCTGCGATCGGCCCGTTGTCCATCAATGAGTCGGAAGCCCACTCGCGCTATGACGCGTTTGATTTTGCCGTGAACCACCGCATGAACCGGCGCCTGCAATTCCAGGCCGGCTACACCCTGGCGTGGAACCGCGACGACGAGTCCGGTGAGCGCGTCTTCAATCGCGAAGGCGCTCTGGACCCGCTCTTGCCTGAGTTGGACGCGAGCTGGTCGAAAAACGACGTCCGGCATAACTTCCGCGTCAGCGGCATTCTGGACCTGTGGCGTGGTTTTTCGCTGAGCGCCATTGCGCTTACGCGCTCCGCCACTCCGTTCACCCCTCTCATCGGGTTTGACACGCAGAATGACGGCAATGACGACAATGACCGCGCCATCATCAACGGCCGCGTCGCCGCACGCAACAGCATGCGCGGCACGCCATTTTCTGATCTCAACCTGCGCATTCTCAAGTCGTTTCACGTGAGTGAAAAGTCCAGGCTGGAGACGTTCGGGGAATTCTTCAACGTCACGCACAACACCAACAAGGGTTACGGTCCTTACGCGGTCAGCTTGTTTGGCAACGCCGTCACGCCCAACCCCACCGCCGGACAAGCCCTGTTTGCGCCGTTCACCACCCGGTTTGGTGGGCCGCGCCAGGTGCAACTGGGAGCACGCTATAGCTTCTAACTCCCCATCTATCTTTCTTTGGAAGAGGCGATTACTTCTGCCTTTTTTGGCAGGAAACAAATCACCGCGGGGCCCTAGGCGCTGCGAATAACAAGGAGATACTTGTGAATCAACGTACGTTGTTCTTTACGGTATTGATTTCTCTCGTTGCCATCACGGCCCTTCAGGCGCTCCCGGTTTGGGCGCAGCCTGCCGATGTATGGAAGGCGGGCAGCGTTCCTGTCCAGTCCCATATCACGGGCGGTCCGTGGACTCTGGAACAAACTGGATCCAGCAACGCCGCCCCCTCTGCCGGATACTGCGTGAACGGCGTGCCGCAGAGGAATCCCGGCACCGAACGGATGGCGCCCTATTACTTTCCCTTTGTCACCGGTTCCGGAAAGAACTTGCACGGAATCTTTGACTACCGTCCCCGGACCAGCAACGAAGCCGTGGTAGCTGCCTCCACCAAAGACGGCGGGCTGACCTGGCAGTTCGACCAACAAGTTCTTGAACTCAACAAAGGCATCTGCCCGGCCAGCGACCTGGTTGATATCGGCAATGACAACGGGCTGGGCCACGGCTATTCCATGAAAGTGAACGGTGAAACCTTCCTCTACAATCTTGACCGCGCACCCGCCAACGTAGACAAGGTTGGAATGGTGGTCCATCAGTTGACGCCGGCGCCGGGATCACCCCTGAATCCGGTATCCGCCACCCTGGAAATTTCGGTGCACACCACCGGCCTGCTGAACCCGGACGGGATCATCGCCGAAATACCGGGCGTGACTCCCAAGACCATTTTTTATCTCCAGAAGATACTGAACGGAGACCAGGCTGGCCCCACGGCACTGCCCGCGGCGCAACGGTGCGGCAAGCCCGTCATCTTCAAGGAACCGGCAGCCAGCCATGACATCGTTATTCCTCGCATGGCTTCAACCACAGACGGCATTAACTTTACTGACCTGGGCCCCATCAACGGGCTGAATGACCCAACCGCCGTTGGCCCCACGGACATCCGTTACGTTGGTCCTCGCGGGACAATCTTAAAGTTGGCCGATGGCAAATGGGGCCTGTTCTTCTCCGGCGGCAACTGCCTGGACGGGGACTCTGACGCTTTCCACTTCCTGGGATACGCCGAGTCCACGGACCTGCGCAACTGGACGGTGATCAACGGCGTCCAGAACCCCATCGCTTCCATCGCGCCGGTCACCGTGATTTTCAACGGCGCCAGCGTGACCGTCCCCGCGCAGACGCCGGTGGTCGGCAGCACGCAGGGCTGGTTTGAAGGCCGCGTGTACAGCCCGTCCTTTACCTTGAGCAGCGAAAAAGGCGGCATCCTGCATTTTGCCGGATACCACACTCCAAGACCGAATGACGATCGTAGCGATTATCGCAACATCGGTCGTGTGCCGCTGCGGGGCAACAAGGAGATCGTGGCCATCAGCAACGGAAGCGACGAAGACCGCGACGACCGTTAGCCTTTCGCGTTTGCGCGCCGGGCTGGTGATTGTCCTGGCGTGCTGATCATGGGGAGAGGCGCTGGACTTCATGCGCCTCTTCCCATCCTCACTTCTCTCTTCCATGTGACGGCCGTCACACGGCGATGAACTGTGATCGCACTCACATCCTTTATCACAATCCCAGTGTGACAATGCTCAAGTGATGGGCCGCTGCGGCAATCAGCAGCACAAATGATTGAAGCAAGCGCTGGTGAGATTTTCGCCGCGCGCAGCGTACAAAAAGCAGACAAGTAACGTTATCCAAGTAACGTTACTGGCCTAGATGAAACCAAGGAGGGTTCTAAGGTCTTTGAGTGATTCGCCTTAATGCTCAGAAATAGAACAATTACATTTATGAACACGATTGTTAACAGATTCGTAGAAGCGCATGACCGCTACATGGAACTGGACCGCATTCGGACGGAATGCAAGAACCCAGCGGAACGCGAATCCATCCATATTGCGATTCTGCGGGCCTATCTGGAAGTACAGTTTCATGCGCGGCAGATAGCCGGGTTACAGTTTGCTGAAGGAATGGATTTCGCCGAAGTCAACTAATCCCCTTTCCTTCCGGAAGCCTCTCCGCGTAGAATCAGGTTCAGTATCCACGCCACTTTTCGTCTCGAAAACAGGCAGGCGCACAAAGGTCCGCCTGAGCGGTATAGTCAAGTCAACAATGGTTCTGGCCCTTGGAGTTCTGTTATGGCAGTGGCCCGCATTTTTACCCGTCGTCCCGAAGCAGCTATCTCTCTGTCTGAAGAGCTGCGCCGCCAGGGTTATACCGTGGAAGTGGTGGTGTCAGACCAGCCGCCGGAGCGCAAGGGCAAGGGTAAAGAGCTGGAAATTGATCTTGAATTTCTTCGCCGGGCGGACTCGCCCACCTACTCCGACTCCGATGAAATCATCACGGAATTTGTCCCCGATACTATGGCGCTGGCAGCGGCCAACAAGCCCCTGGATATGTCCTCGATCAACCTGCCAGTCGTTGACGTTCCGGTGGATGTACCCGACTTTGCGTTGTCCCCGTTAATCATGCCGGAAATGCCCCCGGTAGCCATTCTGAGTGATTCCAGCGATTCCTACGCCCAGTTCGACAGCGTCCCTGAAATTGTGAACATGCAGGAAGCTGGGGCCTTTAACCATGAGCCCGCCAACCTCGGCGAAGATCGAGCTGCGGCCAGGCCAAAGTTCGCCCTACCGGGATGGATTGCTGCGTTTCAGCCCCTGGCGCATCGCGCCCTGCAAAGCTGCCGCGGCCAGATCAACATCGCCATGGAGCGCGTGCGCGAAGCTCGCCGCCAGCGCCAGTCGGCATTGGAAGCCCGGCAAGCACAGGCACAGCAGCGCGCTGCGGAACTTCAAGCCGCGCGCGAAGCAGCCGCCGAGCGCCTGCAACAATTGCTGAATGAGCGCGGTGACGAACCGACGCCAGTTCTCGCGTACCAGGAAGCCGAAGCTGACGTTCCTGAATTTGGTCCGGAATTTGATCTGGAACCAGCAGTCGAGCCGGCGCCTGACGCCCGGCCGGTCGTGCGCGCACCCATCGCAGCATTCTCTCGCGACGTCTGGCGCAGATTCAGTCTGAAACCGGAATATGTTTTTGCCGGCGTAGCGGCCATGGGATCTCTCTTGGTCGTCGGGTTGGCCTTGGTTTCCTTGCGTTCCGCGCCGCAACTTGCCAAGCTGGATCATCCCGCCGGAGCCATGGGGCAGACCAGTGGAGCCGAAGTGAACACGGGCAGGACGGCAAAAGCTTCGCGGCCAAGCCCGGCCAGGCGCGCAGTCGCGGCCCGGAACCAAGGCGCAGAGATGGCCGTGAACAAGATTACGGTGCGTCGCCTGGGCGCGGACGTTATCATCCGCCAATACCCCGCGGGGAGCCTGGCCAGCCGTTTCCCCACGCAAGCCAAGCCTGCCGCGCTGAACGCGCAGCCGCAACTCAGACGGATTTCAGATTTGCAGAACTGAAAAAGAAGCAATTGGCAATTAGCAGTTGGCAAATAGCCGAATCTGGCATCCAATTAGCCCCAATCGCGAAACCAGCGCTGCCTGGCCGGTTTGGCCAATTGGTATTTGCCAATTGTTATTTGCTTATTTCCCCGCCGTGATTTTCTCCACCAGTTGCGAGTAGTCTTTCTTCTCCACGCCGTAAACCTGCTTGTTGAACTCATCCACCTTCTGGGAATAGTTCATCGAGCAGAATTTGGGGCCGCACATGGAGCAGAACTTGGCTTCTTTGTAGTAGTCATCGGAGAGCGTTTCATCGTGCATGGAGCGCGCCGTCTCCGGGTCCAGCGACAGCTCAAACTGCTTGTCCCAGTCGAAGGTGTAGCGGGCGTAGCTGAGCGCGTTGTCGCGGTCCTGCGCGCCCGGACGATGGCGCGCTATATCTGCGGCGTGAGCGGCGATCTTATAGGCGATGATCCCGTCCTTTACGTCTTTCTCGTTCGGCAGCCCGAGATGTTCTTTGGGAGTGACGTAGCAAAGCATCGCAGCGCCGTGCCAGCCGATCATGGCCGCGCCAATCGCTGATGTGATGTGGTCGTATCCGGGCGCGATGTCCGTAACCAACGGACCCAGCGTGTAGAACGGCGCCTCGTAGCAAAGTTCTTTTTCTTTGTCGACCTGCTCTTTGATCTTGTCGAGCGGCACATGGCCCGGGCCCTCGAT
>JBGPLR010000114.1:0-8220 GCA_041486545.1 Terriglobia bacterium | reverse complement strand
CTACCACGAGTTTCAGAGAAGGCCAAAGCGCAAGGTCCCTCGGTCCTACTCGCGCGCTGATGAGGGCGCGCGCTCGCTTAACGGACACTCGGGATGACGGTTTGTTTTTTGGACGTCAACCAAATCGCTTCGCTCATGGATTCAGAATGATCTTTCCAAACTGCTCGCTTTTCTCCAGCCGGGCATGAGCGGTGGCGGCTTCGCGCATGGGGAAGCTTTTGTCCACCACCGGTTTGATCTTGCCGGAGAAGATATGCTTCATCACCTCATGGAAGTCGCCCTGCGTCCCCATGAATGACCCGAGGAACGAAAGCTGGCGGGCAAAGAGGAAGCGGATGTCGAACGCGGCTTCCGGGCCGGTGGTTGCGCCGCAGGTGACCAGCTTGCCGCCGGGGCGGAGCGACTTCATGCTCTCCTTCCACGTGGCCTGGCCGACGTGTTCAAAAACAATGTCACACATGGCCTTGTTGGTGAAGGTCTTTACTTCGTCCGCGATTTTTTCGCGATAGTGGTTGATCACGTGGTCGGCGCCCAGATCGCGGCACTGGTCGGATTTGCTTTCGTCGCCGGCGGTGGCGATGCAGATGGCGCCAAACATCTTGCAAATCTGGATCGCGATGGTCCCGATGCCCGATCCTCCACCCAACACCAGGACGATATCGCCGGGCTTGATGCCGCAGCGGGTGACCAGCATGTGCCAGGCCGTCAGCGCAACCAGCGGCACGGATGCGGCTTCGTCGTACGTCAGCTCGTCCGGGATGGGCAGGACGTTGACGCGCGGCACGGCGATGTAGTCTGCGTTGCCGCCGTCATTGAGATAACCCAGCACGCTGTATTGCGGGCAGAAATTCTGCTCGCCGCGGGTGCAGGCCGGGCAGACGCCGCAGAACGTGTGCGGCGCCAGCAGAACACGCTGGCCGGGACGCAGGTCGGTGATGTATTCGCCGACTTCGGCGATGTCACCGGAAACGTCACTGCCGTTGATGTGCGGCAGCTTGATGCCCGGCAGTCCCTTGCGGATAAACAGATCAAGATGGTTCAGCGCGCAGGCCTTCACCCGCACCAGCACCTGGTCTTTGCGCGGCTTGGGATCAGGGACATCTTCAAACTTGAGAACTTCAGGACCGCCAAATTCGTGGAAACGGATGGCTTTCATCAGGACTCCTTGGAGAAACAGGTGAGGGTAACACCTGCTGTCTTTCGGACGCTAGCGGCGGCCTCGCTTTTGAATGCCGGCTGCCGTCCCCGGTGTCTGATGTTTACTTCGTGGTTATTTTTTTCAACCACCCCACCCGGCTATCGGGCCGTTGTTGAAAACAAAGATCAAACCGGCATTCGACAAGGCAGGCATAAGGCAGTCGAAGCCCGTCTTTGGCCTCGTTCCAGCCTGCAAACCGGCCCAATTTTCGCCCCTGGCAAAAGCAGTGCATTTTATCCTTCAGTAAACAGCAGGCACCGCTTTGGCTCCTCACACTTAGCTGGTGCAATCAAATTTTCAAAGAGCGCATAGCCATCGGCCTGGGCCTGGGCCTGGGCGCTTCATCCCTGTCGGACGTGCCTTGGGGGGGGCAAGTTCGGCGTAAAATAGATATTACTATATCACCTTCTGTTCGCTACTATCAATGGTTTATGTTTGGCCATTTTGGGAGTAGTGCGTGAGAATCTGCGAAACAAATAATGTTGATCTAAGATTCGTCATCCCGACGGCCGTTAGGCGAGCGCGCGCTGTCTTCAGTGCGCGAGTAGGCCGGAGGGACCTTGTGCTCCCTATACCTTGAATAGACCGCGCAAAGCGCAAGGTCCCTCGCTCCTATTCGGACGCTGGTGACAGCGCGTCCTCATGGACGGAGACTCGGGATGACGATTTTGGCTAAAAGAAGTGCGGTCCTCACGCACAAACTCTTACGGCCTGGGCTACCGTTATTCCGCGCTGCGGCGCTCTGCTCGGGTAGTTCCGCGTTTGAGGCTTACCCCGACTATGCCATAATCGTGCTCACAATGGACGTGTTCATAAGTTGGTCTGGTGAACGTAGCCGGGTTGCCGCAGAAGCCCTCCGTGGATGGCTGCCCAAGATCATCAATGCAATCAAGCCTTGGCTTTCATCTGAGGACATTGACAAAGGAGCTCGATGGGGCACTGACGTTGCCTCTCGGCTGGAGGCTGCGAAAGCAGGAATTATCTGCCTCACCCCGAGTAATCTCCATTCCGATTGGATATTGTTCGAGGCGGGTGCCCTTTCAAAGACCCTCAAGAACACATTTGTTTGCCCGTTTCTTATCGGTCTGGAGCCCTCTGACGTCAAGCCACCTTTGGCGCAATTTCAAGCGACTAGGGCAGCGAAAGAAGACGTCTTGAAGTTGCTGAAGACTCTAAACAGTGCTTTGGGCGACAATGCACTGCCGGAGGCCCATATCGATGAGGCGTTCGATGTTTGGTGGCCGAAGTTAGAATCTCAACTAAAATCGCTCCCGCCCGAGGAATCGAAAGCCAAAACACACAGACCAGATCGGGAATTACTTGAGGAGATTCTGGGTCTGGTGCGCAATCAAAACAGAGTTTCGCGTCGATTGACATCGCAATCTAATGACGATGATGTAACGGGGATAACGATCAAACTATTCCACATGGTTACCTCTCTGGACAGTTCGATCAAGTACTTTAGAGTTATTCCAGCAGCCAATGAAATCGAGTTCGAGTTCCTGGACTCCGCAGTCAATGGGGCTCTTCCAAAATATAAATTGAGCGTGCCAACTGGTTTGTCTCTCGCAGATGCTGTTCGCTCTGCAAGATCGCAGTTGGATCTGCTCCGCAATTCAGAGGCGCTAAATCCTCGACTGAAAGACCATTAGCCCTGCGTCACCACCCGGCTCCTAATACTGATCGTGGAGTTACAATACTCCCGTGGACATCTACGAAGAGATAACCCGGCTGCGCAAAGAAGGACGGCGGGGCGCGCTGGCCACCATCATCAACGTGCGCGGCTCCATCCCGTCATTTGAGACGGCCAAGATGCTGGTTCGCGAGGACGGCAGCATCGTCGGGACGATTGGCGGGGGCTGCGTGGAGGCCGAGGTCTGGGAGGCGGCGCGCGAGGTGATGAAAAGCGAGAAGCCGCAGAGCCTGAACTTTAACCTGAACAACGATCCCAAATACGATACCGGCCTGGTCTGCGGCGGCACGCTGGAGATTTACGTGGAGCCGGTGCTGCCGGTTTCAACGCTCTATATTTTTGGCGCGGGACACGTGGCCTGGAGCCTATACAAGACGGCGCGCATGGCGGGATTTGACGTGGTGGTTACCGACGACCGCGAGACGTACGCCAACCGCGAGCGCTTCCCCGACGCGCGCGACGTTTACGCCGACGAGTATGAGCGCGTGATGCCGCAACTGGCGCCCAATGACTCTTCTTATATTGTGATTGTGACGCGCGGGCATCGCGACGACATGCGCGTGCTGCGCTGGGCGGCGGAGACGCCGGCGAAATACGTCGGCATGATCGGCTCGCAGCGCAAGACCATCGCCATCTACAAGGAGCTGGAAAAGGAAGGCATTGCCGCGGAGAAGCTGGCGCGGGTGTTTGCCCCGGTGGGCATTGATATCGGCGCGATCACGCCGGAGGAGATTGCCATTGCGATTACCGCGGAGCTGATTGCCGTCCGCCGGGGATCGAAAACGGCGTTGCCGCACATGAAGAGCACCAAGGCGGCGGAGATCTTGAAACAAAACCTCACCACTGATTCTCACTGATAACACAGATCTGAAAATGAAAGATGGGGCCCGGGCGGGTTATAGTTACTTATGCCTCTTTCACCATCGTTTGCGGGCGTGATCCTGGCGGCGGGAGCGTCGTCGCGCATGGGCCGCGAGAAGGCCTTGCTTCCCTGGCAGGACGGAACGTTCCTTTCCGCGGCCATTGAGGCGCTGCGGCGGGTGACGGAGCTGGTGATCGTGGTGGCGGGCGCAAATCACGTAGAAGTGGAACCCATCGTCAACGCCTATGCGGCGTTTCTTGTTGTGAACCCGCATCCGGAGCAAGGCCAGTTCAGTTCGCTGCGAATCGGATTGCAGGCCGTGATGAACCACGGCCGCGACGCGGCCATCATCACGCTGGTTGACCGGCCGGCGCCCAGCGATGAAACCATTGCGCAGATAAAGGATGCATTTCTGGCGGCCAGCGACCAGACATGGGCCGCGGTCCCGCAGCATGGCGGCAAGCACGGACATCCTATTGTGATCGGGCGGGAAATGATTGAGGTGTTCCTGCGCGCCCCCGCTTCCGCCAATGCCCGCGAAGTGGAACACGCCAATCAGAGCCACATCCTTTATGTAGCCGTGGACGATCCGCTGGTAGCCGTCAACGTAAACACGGAAGAAGACTACGAAAAACTGCGCTTAGGACTGGTGACTTGAAGATTCCGCCCGCGCTCTCTCCTGCAGCACAACTGTTTGTGGATTCCATTCTTGCCTTGCAGCCCAGGGTCGCCGTCTTTGACTGCGACGGCACGCTGTGGGCGGGCGATTCCGGCGCTGACTTTTTTTATTGGGAAGTGGAACGCGGCCTGTTGCCGGCGAAAACCGCCGAGTGGGCGGTGGCGCGCTACGCCGACTACAAACAGGGCAACGTGGACGAAGAAATCATGTGCGGCGAGATGGTGACCATCAACGCGCAGATTGCGGAGCAGCGGATGGAAGAGGAATCGGCGGCGATGTTCGCCCGGGTGGTGGAGCCGCGCATTTTTCCCGAGATGCAGCACCTGACGCGCGAGCTGGCCCGCGGGGGATGTAGTTTGTGGGCGGTGTCGTCCACCAACGTTTGGGTGGTGCGCGAAGGCGTAAAGCGTTTTGGCATTCCGGCGGAGAACGTTCTGGCGGCCAGCGTACATATTAAAGACGGCCTGATTACCGACCGGCTGGTGCGCGTCCCCAGCGGTCCGGCGAAGGCTACGGCGCTGCGCGAGGTGGTGCGGCGCAGAGTGGACGTTTGCCTGGGAAATTCAATGCACGATCTGGACATGTTAAAAGCGGCGCAGCACGCGGTGGCGGTGAATCCGAATCCTGATCTGGAAGCGTTTGCCGCAGAAAATGCGTGGAAGATTTATTGGCCTGCGGGGACGAAGTAAGGCAATCGGGTGATCGGTTCATCGGGTGATCGGGTGATCGGAAGACTTAGCACGCCATTCAGGTAGCGGGGCTGAGCAACGGCTTGGGCAATAATCGCGTGATAAGTTGATGGCTCTGATCCTAAAGAACAACAATAAGCCACTCTGATCCGCGTTCATCAGCGTTTATCGGCGGTAAGGTTTTGTTTCTAGCGGAACAGGTTTTGCAACTGCTGTTTGAACCATTCCCAGCTGCTCGGTGCGCGCTTGGGAGGGGTGGCCGACCAGTTCCGCAGGTTTTGCACCTGGCGGAAGTCCGGCGGCACTTCAAACAAAGCGGGATCGAGCGGGCCTTCGCGCAGTTCCACTACCTCTGAACCCCAGGCGATCAAGCGCGGGGCGCCATCGCGCACCGGAATCTCGCTCTTCACCGTGGTCGTGATCTTGACGGGGAACCCGGGTTCAGCGCCGCTGCGATGCACTTCAATCTTGTCCATCTTGTTCAAGCAAGCGTCAGCCGAGCCGGCGGAAAGCACGGAAGCGACCACTACACCGAACGCGTCCTTTTTGGGCTGGCGCCATTTGGGCAGCACGGCGGTATCAATGTACCAGCCGTCGGTTTCGCTCTCAGAATCCTTGGAGCAGGCGCCTTTGCTGGCAACACGCCTTTCGCGGGTCACGATGTGGCGGGCCAGATGGCCGAAGATTTCTTTGCGCTCGCCGGTGTCAATGTTTTCGATGAATATCTGCAAGGTGCCGCCGGAGGCGGCAACAGATCTGCGCCGCCCGCCCAGGTCAATGCCGTTGTTGTCGGTTTCGTACGTCAGATATTCCTTGGCTTGCACGTCCAGGACGAAAACGCGGTCGCGCTCACCGCGCTGAATAATGCTGGCCATGGCCGGACCAAAGCGTTCGCCCACGCGGGTCTGCCATTCATTGCGTAAGCGGTCAGCCGTGAGATATTCCGTCCGGGTGTCAGTAAAGCCGCCGGTGACCTGCCGGGTGACGATCTTTACCCCGTTGACCGGAGGTCCCGGAGTCACCAGCGAGGTGACCGAGACGAGCAGCAGAAGCAACGTTGATAAAGGCATCAGTAATCCCCTTAGTGGGCCTGGGCAGCACGACTTGGGGATTTATTGTACTGCCATTCGGGCGGAACAGAGCCGGTTTTCACCATAAAAAATATCTATTTCATCAAGAGGCGGGCCGGATGGAGAGTACGGTTGTCCCCTTCAGCGAGGGGGGGAACCCCGCAGCGTTATGGGGTTCAGGGGAAATACCTCAAGCGGGGAGTTTTTCCAGCACCTGGGTGAGTACATCCATGGCGAGGTGGGATGCGTGCATGGAGGCATTCTCCAGGCCGCCGAGCGCGGCCACCAGTTGCTCGCGCTGGATGGCGCGCGCTTCCGCGGGCGACTTTCCCTGAAGCATTTCCGTGAGACATGACCCAGCCGCGATGGAAGCGACGCAGCCGCGCGTCTTGAAGCGTACTTGTTCGATGCGTCCACCGTTGAGTTTGACGGCCAGCTTCATGATGTCGCCGCAGACGGGATGTTCAAGGCGGGCTTCGGCGTCCGCGTGGTCGAGTTCGCCGACGTTGCGCGGGTTCTGGAAGTGGTCGAGGATTTGTTCGGAATAGGACAATGTTGATTTCTCTTAGAGCGAAGCGCAAGGTCCCTCCGGCCTACGCCCGCGCTGCTGACATCGCGCGTTCGCTTCACGGCCGTCGGGATGACGCTTGTGACACGGCACCGCCGGCATCTGCCGTCGCGGTGACTCGCCTTTATAATCCCATCATGCCAGAAATGCGGCCTCCACAGCGAGTGGTCTCGCTCCAGCCCTCGGTCACGGTCACCCTGCGCGACCTTGGCCTGCTGGACCGCCTGGCGGCGTGCACCAAGTATTGCCTGGACGTTTGTCCGGAGGTGAAAGACTCCGGCTGCGCGATTGTGGAAGACTCCTGGTCAGCCAAAGCCGAGCAGGTTCTGGCGGCGCGGCCTGACCTGGTGATTGCGTCGGTGCCATACCGGCTGGAGTCGCTGGCGGAGATCATCAAGGCCGGCGTGCCGTGCCTGTGTTTGTCGCCGAAGTCGCTGGCGGATGTGTACGGGGACATCCTGCACATTGCGCGGATTGTCTCCTCTGCGGAGCCAGGCGCGGCAGAGCAGCGCGGGAGCGAACTGGTCGGGCGCATGCAACTTGAGGTTGAAGCGGTGCGCAAGCAATCGGCAGAGCAGCTTGCCGGGGCCGGGCAAAGCAACACCAGGCCGCTGGTGTATTGCGAAGAGTGGGGCAAGCCCAAGATTCTTTCCCAGGGCTGGGTGGCGGAGCTGGTGGAAGCCGCCGGCGGCCGGTTCTTCGGCGAGCCGGGCCAACAAGTCACTGACGACCAGGTTGCCGCGGCTGATCCGGATGTGATCGTGGCCGCGTGGTGCGGCGCGGGCGACCGCGTGCCGCTGGAGAAGATAGCCGCACGGCACGGTTGGGAACGGACCAAAGCCGTACGCAACGGCCGGGTGTATTGCATCCATGATGAGTTCCTGAACACGCCGGCCAGCACGCTGTTGCACGGATTGCATGCGCTGGCAGCGGCGATCTGGCCGGAAGGGTTTGCGTCGGAACGCGGGTTGCGACGGATTGAAAATTCAACATCATTGAAACGCGCTTAGAAGGGGGAGTGCAACAAACATTGCACCGGCAGGAGTACCGGTGCCACACGAGTCTTCAGCGCAGCCGAGGGCGGCTGCGGTCCACGCAGTATTCTGGATTGCACAGGCGAGGGCGCCTGTGCCACACGATCATTTTAAGCGCCGTACAATCGCGGCAATGACGAAGCACGCATGCGGTTTGGAGCGGAGCGACAAGACAAATGCGATGAGGGCTTCGGCCGCCCACGCGCCGAGGCCCGCTGCAACAGGAGCCAGACAGTGGCAGCTCAAAGCAAGACACCCAGGCGGTTTGGAGCGGAGCGACAGAAATGAAAAGAGTGGTGGCAGCGCTCATTGTTCAAAACGGAAAGAGTCTGGTGTGCCAGCGCACGAAGGATCAGTCGTTGCCGCTGAAGTGGGAGTTTCCCGGAGGCAAGATCGAACCGGGCGAGGCGGCCGAAGACGCCATGCG
>JBGPLR010000113.1:0-8237 GCA_041486545.1 Terriglobia bacterium | reverse complement strand
GAACTGATTGACTGGGGCACGGAGTTTGACCGTAAAGGGACCAAGCTGACGTTTACCCGCGAAGCTGCTCACAGCCGTGACCGCATACTGCACGCGCACGGCGACTCCACCGGGCGCGAGATCGGCCGCGCACTGCATGCCAAGGCCTCCGCTCTCAAAAACATTTCTTTTTGCGAGTATGAGTTTTCCTCCGGGCTGCACATGCAAGATGGCCGGGTTTGTGGCGTCAACCTGATTTCCACCAAAGGGCCGCCACATTTAGTGCGTAGCGCAGCAATTCTGTTGGCCACCGGCGGGGCCGGCAACGTGTACAGCAACACTACCAACCCGGCAGTCGCCACGGCTGACGGCGTCGCCATGGCCTACCGGGCCGGGGCGGAAATCAGTGACATGGAGTTCGTGCAGTTCCATCCCACGGCGCTTTACGTCAAGAAGGCGCCGCGCTTCCTGCTTTCTGAAGCCTTGCGCGGTGAAGGCGCCGTGTTGCGCAACGCTGAGCTGCACCGCTTCCTGCCGAAGTATCATGAAATGGGCGAACTGGCTCCACGCGACGTGGTGGCCCGCGCCATTGCCCATGAGTTGGAAGTCAGCCCCCTGAAAGAACCGGTGGTTTACCTGGACCTGACCCATCTGAAAGAAGACCACATCAAGGCCCGCTTCCCGCGCATCTACCAGACTTGCCTGCAGTACAACGTGGACATCACCGTGGACCTGATCCCCATCCGCCCGGCAGCCCACTATTTGATGGGCGGCGTGCGCACGGACCTTTACGGACGCAGCAGCCTGCCCGGACTCTACGCCGCCGGCGAAACCGCGTGCACCGGCGTCCACGGCGCGAATCGCCTGGCCAGCAATTCTCTGCTGGAAGGCCTGGTGTTCGGCGCGCGCGCGGCAACCGCGATGCGGAAGGACAAGAACGAAGTCAGCGCCGCTTCCGACGCTGCGCCGGCCTCTCCCTCTGCCGGCAACCAGGCTGCCGACGCGGAAGCCTTGATCAGCGAAGTCCAGCAGTTGATGTGGAACAAAGTCGGCATTGTGCGAACGCGCATGGGTATGACGGAAGCTTTGGAGCAGTTGCAAGCTGCGTCCCAGCGAGTGCCGCCTCCGGTCTCACGCCGCCATTGCGAAGCCGGAAACATCCATGCCGCGGCCACCCTCATCACGCGTTCAGCCCTGGCCCGCCTGGAAAGCCGGGGAGCCCACTACCGCACGGACTATCCCGCCCACGATGATGTGAAATTCAAAAAGCATTCCATCGTCACCGCAAGTGCAGTGCGCTTCGCTTAGTGGGAACGGACAGTTAGAAGAAGTGACAACCTGCCGCTAGGGATCAATCAGCACGACGCCGTACGCTTTGCCCACGATATCAATCTGCTGGATGCTGGCGGCAGGCGCGTCCGCGGTGATATCGAAGATGTCAAATTCAGAGCCCTGGCAGACGTACAGAACGTTGCGGCCGGAGATAGGCTGCAAGGCCGTAACGTCAAAGTTCTGCCGGAAAGCTGACTCCAGCGGAAGGACCGGGTTGCCCGGACCAGCCGCCGCGCCTGTATTGAAGATGCTCAAGCATCCTTGCACCAGGTTTTGCGCGTTGATCGGCCCCGGGGTGCATCCCGATGCGCCGATGTAAAGATGATTGTTGCTGGCCAGGGACATGATGGTGTGGCGTCCGTCAGTAATTGCAATGTCGGCGCCGGCCGTCAACGACGCAGTGTCAATCACCTGCAACGTTCCAGTGGGGCTGCCCACGGGAGTCCCCGCAATAAACAGCTTCCCGGTGTTCAAGAGTCCCACGGTGGCGCCCTTGATGGTCCCTGTGACAGCGGCGTTCGGTGCGGCGCCGGTCAGGTCCACGCGCACCACGCTGGGCGCCTTGGTTCCACCGCACTCGGTGCCGCAATTCAAAACAAAAACCTGCGTCTCGCTGCTGCCAAAAACTCCTGTAAACGGCTGGTCACCCGCGGTCATGGCAAATGGCGTCCCGTTGGCGGGGGGATTGGCGGTGTCAATCGCAAAGAAAGAATTGGCGTTCGTGGGAAGATTTTGCGGGTCGTCACTGAAGGCCAGCAGCTTGCTTCCGTTGGGGCTCATTGCCAGCCGGCTCGCGCTGGGCACGATCACGCTGTGCGTGATGTTGCCGGTGGCCGTGTCCACCGACTGCACGAACCCCGGATTTCGCACTGCCGCCCACGCCGTCTTTCCGTCCGGCGAAATGGCAATATCAAAGGGAACGTCAGCCAGGAGCGGAGTAAAGGTCACCTGCTCGGTGGCGTTGTCAATTATCGAGATCACATTAGCGGAACTGTCCAGGACAACCGTCTTGCCGCCCGCTGACACCATCTTGGTGGGAGCGTTGGCCCCAAACGTCTTGGCGGCCGGCTTGTCTTTTTGGGCGTCAATCATGTTCACCGTGTTGGTTGACGTATTGGAGATCAGCACGCGCTTGGTGAGTCCGGTAGGTGGCGGTGTGTTGTTGGAAGACGTGTTTGAACCACAACCTGCCAGCAGGCACGCCAGCAGAACGATGATTGTTTCCCGGACATACTTCTTTCCGTCCATTTCCTATTGATGACCCTTATCCCTTTTGGAATGAATCCGAAATTATAGCAGAGCAATTTTCGCGGCGACGTGTTGCGTCCCCCCGGGGCCCCTGCCGGCACTGGTAATCCTTGTTTCCAGGCCCCATGGGACCGGCATACCTCGCCGTGGAGTTAGAACGCGCCTGTTGCCGGTTTTATGCGGCAAATTTTTGCCCGGCATGGCCAGAACGGCTGGCCTGGGGTATTCTGAAGTCACTGCACCATGCCACAAGACCTTGTAAGCCGTTTGAAGCAAGGCCCCGTCCTATGTGACGGAGCCATGGGCATGCTGCTCTACGCCAAAGGCGTCTTCATTAATAAGTGTTACGACGAGCTGAATCTCACACAGCCGGACCTGATTCGCGGGGTCCATCAGGAGTATCTCAACGCCGGCGCTGAAGTGATTGAGACCAATACCTTTGGCGGCAACTCGTTCCGCCTGGCCCACCATGGCTTGGCCGACAAAGTCCACGAAATCAATCTCCGCGGCGCGCAATTGGCCCGTGAAGCCGCTGACGCCTTCAATCTGAAGAAGGCAGTCTCAGTCCTGGTGGCCGGGTCGGTAGGTCCCCTGGGTGTGAGGATTGAACCGCTGGGAAAGACTTCCCGTGAAGAAGCCCGCGAGTCCTTTCGCCAGCAGATCAAAGCGTTGATCGAAGGCGGCGTGGACGTAATCATGCTGGAGACCTTCGGCTATCTGGAAGAACTGCATCAGGCTCTGCTGGCGGCGCGCGACGTCTCGCCGCAAACGCAGGTTGTCGCCCAGGTCACCATTGACGAAGACGGCAACTGTCTGGACGGCGCCAGTCCGGAGACCTTTGTCGCCAAGCTCGACGAATGGGGCGCGGACGTGATCGGCTGCAACTGCAGCGTAGGTCCGGTGGCCATGCTGGAGGCGGTGGAACGCATTCGCCGCCAGACGGATAAGCCCCTGTCGGCCCAGCCCAACGCCGGCATCCCGCGCAGCATTGAAGGACGCAACATCTACCTCTGTTCGCCGGAATACATGGCCAGCTATGCCCGCAAGTTTGTTAACGCCGGCGTGGGCCTGGTGGGTGGCTGCTGCGGGACCACGCCGGAACACATCAAAAGCATGAAGTCCGCCCTGCGTATGAGTGACGCCAAAGGCAAAAGCGGCGGCGCGTTTGCCGTGGTCACAGAGCGCAAACGCGAATCCAGCATTGAGCCTCCACCCATGGGCCAACGTTCCAGCCTGGGACGCAAGCTGGCTGGCGGAGAGTTCGTCACCCTGGTGGAAATCGTACCGCCTAAAGGCGTTGACTTCCGCAAAGAGGTGGAAGGCGCCAAGTACCTGAAAGCGGCGGGCATTGACGCTATCAATATCCCGGACAGCCCGCGGGCCTCAGCCCGCATGAGCAACCTGGCGCTTTGCACGCTGGTCCAGCAGCAGGCGGAGATAGAAACGGTTCTGCATTTCACTTGCCGCGACCGCAACGTCCTCAGCATGCAGTCTGAACTGCTGGGCTGCGACACCATGGGCATCCACAATCTGATCTGCATCACCGGCGATCCGCCCAAGCTGGGCAATTATCCTGACGCCACCGCAGTTTTCGACGTGGATGCCATCGGGCTGGTCAACATTGTGCACAACCTGAATTTCGGGCTGGACATTGGCGGCAACCCCATCGGCAGCGGGACCAAATTTGTGATCGGCGTGGGCGCCAATCCCGGCATCGGCAATATTGACGAAGAAGTCCGCCGTTTTGAATACAAAGTGGAAGCCGGCGCCGACTTCGCCGTAACCCAGCCGGTCTTCGACATCACTTTGCTGGAGCAGTTCTTGCGGCGCATCGCGCACTGCCGCATCCCCGTTCTGGCCGGCATATGGCCGCTGACCAGCGTCCGCAACGCTGAGTTCATGAAAAACGAGCTGCGAGTCTCCGTGCCGGACGCCATCATTGATCGCATGGCCCGCGCGCCCAATGCTGAAGCCGCCCGGGCGGAAGGCATCCAGATTGCCCGCGACATGCTGCGTCAGGTGCGCGGCCTGGTTCAGGGAGCCCAGGTAGCTGCGCCCCTGGGACGCTACACGTCAGCGACGGAAGTGCTGGACGGTGTAGGCTCGGCCTCCGCCGTCGGATAAGCGCGGCAGCCGCTCTTACGGTTTCACGTACTCAATCAAGCGCATCCCGACGAAATCCATGACTTTCCCTGCTCGGGGCGCGGTGTGACGCACCTTAGGGGCGTTCCTAAGGAGATTCAAATCTCTCACCTGCCCTTGCTACTGAATTCATTTTCATTCTTACACAAAATAAATGGATGCTGCCGCGGGTTAATCGCGGTAGAATTCTCCATTGGAGCTTAGGCCCCTTGCCAAAATTTGAAAACAGTCTAGAACGCCTGGAAAAAATCGTAGACGAGTTGGAGCGGGGCAACGTGCCCCTGGAACAGGCGTTAAAACTTTTCGAAGAAGGAATGCAGCTCTCAACTTCCTGCCGTAAGGAACTGGAAGAAGCTGAAGGCAAGGTGGAGATTCTCCTCAAACAGAACGGCAAGCTGCAGCCTGAACCCTATGATCTATCCTCCGAACGGGTACAGGCGCCGGTAAGGAAATAACCCCTCAGAGCCTGCAGGACCACCTGCAGCATTGCAGAGAACCAGCGGAAAACAACCCGCCCAGCGTGTTCCGCATTCACCGGAAGAGGAAGTGCCTTATGAAACCTCTCAGCGTCGTTATTGCCCTGGGCAATGGCAAGACTGCGGAGTCGCTTGCCAAGTCGCTTTACACTCACTTTCGGGCTGTGAACGTGGTCCGGAACGTTCCCGAGTTGCACAGCTCCATCCCCCAGCACCGCGCGGACGTAGCGGTGGTGGACCTGGAGCTGGCTGGAATCAGTGAAGTGCGGAAGTTGATGCAGGAATTCCCCGGTATAACCATTGTCTGTACGCACCGCGTAGCCGATGAAAGCATGTGGGCCGATGCCCTGGCTGCCGGCGCGGTGGACTGCTGCTCCAATTCTGACGTTCGGGCCATTGTGCTCGCCGCCTCCCACACCCGGCCCATTTCTCACTCCCACGCAGCGTAACCTTGGCTGCTTCCAGCTCCTGTCTCCTTCCCAAAACAAAAGGAGCGCCGACAAGGCGCTCCTTTTTTAAGTTCTTCTTGAGGTCCGTCCGGCTATTTTGATGCGCGGACAGCTTCAACCGACGATACCGTAAAGATCACGTCCTTGCACCGGTACGTGCCATCCGGCAGTTGGGCGCAGTTCTTGGGGTCGTAGCTGATCTTGCTGATCGAATTGGCATGAAACACCATCGGCTTCTGCGCGGCGCAGCCGCTGAGAACAATGGCGAACAATGAAGTCAAAAGCAGCAGGGCCCATTGGCTGGTCTTGGCCGCAAACGCTGGCCGTAGTCGAGCGGAAAACAAACGCATGATTCAATCTCCTGCCGGGGAAAAGGTTCTTGCCCCTGTATGAAGCAGGATCGTCCCAAGATGGGTTTAGTCCAACGGTACGTTCGTCACTGTACAACCGGATCGCGCGCAAAAACACGGCTTCGCCACGGCAGCGCCTCCTGGCGAATCGCTGCAACCCGCGCTAAATCAGCGTTTCGATGCATGTCTTGCGCAGCCGGATGCCGGCAACGTTACCATGGGACGCTAGACTTCGGAGCGATGACCAAACAGATTCGTCCGCTTAGCGCCGTTGCGGCCTGCGGAATCTCATGACCGGCACTTCGCGTTGGAGCAAGCTGCTGCCGGATGGCCGACCCAGACGCATGCCCGCGGTCCTGCGGTGCTTTATACTCAATATTCCATGCTTAAAGAGATCCTGGAGCAGGGCCAGCAGAAGATTGACCTTACCCTGGACAAACTTCTTCCTCCGCCCACCCAACGGCCGGAGACCATTCATAGGGCTATGCGCCACAGCGTGTTTGCCGGAGGCAAACGCCTGCGTCCCATCCTGTGCATGGAAGCCGCGCGCATGGTTGCCGGAAAACTCCCCGAAGGCGTGGACGAGCTAGGCAGCGCGCTGGAGATGCTGCACACCTACTCGCTGATTCATGACGATCTGCCGGCGCTCGACAACGACGACCTTCGCCGCGGCAAGCCCACTTGCCACGTGGTATACGGCGAAGCGCTTGCAATTCTTGCCGGCGACGCACTGCAAACTCAAGCATATGAAGTGCTGGCCCGGCTCCACTGCCCGGCGGAGGCCCGCGTCAAGATCATTGAAGAGATCGCGCGCGGCACCGGCACAGTGGATGGCATGATCGGCGGGCAGGTCAAAGACCTGGAAGCCGAGCGCCAGAAGCCCGATGCGGCCACTCTGGAGTACATCCACCGCTCCAAGACCGGCGCTCTCATCACCGCCAGCCTGGTCAGCGGAGGGATGTATGCCGGCGGATCACCTGCGGAAATCCAGCGCCTGCGCGATTTCGGACGCGCCATCGGCTTGGCCTTCCAGATCGTGGACGACGTCCTTGACGTCACCCAGTCTTCGGAACAACTGGGCAAAACCGCCGGCAAAGATACCGCGTCAGAAAAAGCTACTTACCCATCTTTATTCGGAATTGAAGAGTCTTTGCGCCAGGCGGACGCGCTGGTAACGTCGGGCTGCAGCGCGCTCGATTCCTTCGGCGAACGCGCCGGCGTGCTCAAGGAACTGGCGCACTTCCTGATTCAGCGCAAAAAATAGCGCAGAAAAACTGTGAATGCGGCTTATTGCTTGGGCTGCATCACGTTGTCAATTACGTGGACTACCCCGTTGCTGGCCGGCACGTCAGACTTGTTGAACATCCCGATGTCGTCATCTTCGTCGCGCACCATAAGGTGCATTCCGGAGTGATCGGCAACATGCAGTTTGCCGCCATCGAGCGGCGTGATCAGCGCCTGGCCATCGCCTTCCTTGATTTTTTTCTTGAGTTCAGCCGTGTCCCACTTGCCCGCCACCACGTGGTAGCTCAGCATTTTCTTCAATTGCTCACGGTTCTCCGGCTTCATCAGGTTCTCCATCGTGCCTTTTGGCAACTCGGCAAAAGCCTGATCAATGGGAGCGAAGATCGTGAAAGGACCTGGCCCGGAAAGGATCTGGTCCAAACCCACGGACTTCAAGGCAGCGACAAACGTTGTGTGGTTTCCCCGGCTGGTCAGAGTTTGCATTAAGTCTGCTGCGGCCGGCTGGCTGGCTGGCGCCGGCTTGGTCTGGGCGGAAAGCAGCGTCGCCGCAAACAGGAAAAGAGCGCATGAAAGAATTAGTTTCTGTCGCATAAAAACTCCCTTTGGTTCGTGTTCGTAGTATCGCATCAAAATGCGGCAACTTCAGAACTGCCGCGCCGTGCCGCCTTTGTTCTTTAAACCCTGCTGGCGGACAAAAGTGGTTGCATCTTTCGCATGCCGCCAGCCGCCATCAACTCAGTAGTGGAACCTGTACCGCATCTGTACGGACACCATGCGCGGGTCGCCGAAATGGGACCCGCCGAAAGTATTGCTCAGGTCCACAAAGTAGTGTTTGTTCGCCAGGTTGGTTCCGGTCAGCTTGACTGACCAGTTTTCGCCAAACGATTTGCCCCATGCCAGGTCAACGATGCCGTAGCCGGGCAGATGCGTCGGGCCGTCGCCTTTCAGGAACCCTGATCCATAGGCCACGTTACCGGAAATCCAGCTTTTATGCGGCAACGTGACGCTGAAGCCTG
>JBGPLR010000112.1:0-8257 GCA_041486545.1 Terriglobia bacterium | reverse complement strand
GTTGGCGATGACCTTCGCCGGACGCAGCGGTCTAAAATACTTGGACCTAAAATGTTCTCGGAAAATGAAAGTTCAGGAGTTGATGTCTGTATGAAAAAGCTTGCTTTTCTCTTTTTGGTAATGCCGTTCAGCTGGCTCTGGCGCAAAGCGCGACTCAACCCGCGAGCGATGCCGCCAACACGTATCGCTACGTGATGATCCTGCAGGGCAACAAAGCCGGGTTCCAAACCACCACGGTGAATGCCGACGGCAGCCTGCAAGTCCACTTTGAGTTCAACGATCGCGGCCGCGGCCCCAGCATCAACTCGCACATCACGCTGGACGCACGCGGCGTTCCGTCAGCAATGGACAATTCCGGCAATGACTACATGAAAGCCGCGGTGGAAGAGCATTTTTCCGTTGCCCAGGGCAAGGCCGCGTGGAAGAACCGCTCGGAGCAGGGCGAGAAACAGCTTTCCGGCGAAGCATTCTACGTCCCGTTGTCCGGGACCGTGGAAGACGGCGCGCAACTGGTGCGCGCGCTGCTCGCCGCGCCAGGGCAAACTCTGGCGCTGCTGCCGTCAGGACAGTCGACACTCCTTAAGCGCGACCAGCTGAAGCTGGACGTGGGTGGGAAGACACACTCTTTTACTCTCTACGAAATCAGCGGGCTGGATTTTACGCCCAGTCCCTTCTGGCTGATTGATGACGGCAAGACCTATGCCAGCATCGCCTCATGGTCTTCTTTGGTCCCGGAAGGCTTTGAATCGGTGGCGGAGCCGCTGTTCATGGCCCAGGGCAAATTGCAGCAAGAGCGCTCCGGAGAGCTGGAGCGTACTCTGGCGCACAAGCCGGCAGGCCCGCTGGTGTTCACCCACGCCAACCTGTTTGACGCCGAGACCGCGCAGTCGCGGCCCAACAGCACGGTGGTGATTACCGGCAACAAGATCACGGCGGTTGGCGCTGACGGCAAAGTCGCCATCCCCGGGAACGCTGAAGTGATTGATGCCGGCGGCAGGACGCTGATGCCCGGCCTATGGGACATGCACGTGCACGTGCAGCCCAATGACGGCCTGCTGCATATGGCCGCCGGGGTGACATCCGTCCGCGACCTGGCCAATGACACGGACGCGCTGATGAAGCTGCGCGACCGGTTCAGTCAAGGCAGCGAAATCGGGCCGCGCGTGGTAATGGCCGGCTTCATTGACGGCCGCGGCCCCTACCAGGGCCCAACCAAGGTTTTTGCCGACAACGAAGAAGAAGCCAAAAAGGCCGTGGACAACTACGCGCGGCTTGGCTACGTGCAGATCAAGGTCTACAGTTCCCTGAAGCCGGAGTTGGTCCCCAAGATCGCCGCCATGGCGCATGAACACGGAATGCGGCTCAGCGGACACGTGCCTTCGGGCATGAACGCGGAACAGTTCGTCCGCGACGGCGCCGATGAACTCCAGCACATGAATTTTGTCTTCCTCAACTTTCTGCCCCAGGTGAAAGATACGCGCACGCCCGCACGATTTACGGAAGTGGCGGCGCACGGTGCGGAAATTGATCCTGCGTCTGCGCAAGTCAAGGCTTTCATTCGCCTGCTGCAAGAACACAAGACGGTGGTGGATCCCACGCTGATGATTTTCGAAAGCATGTTCACGAGCCGTCCGGGTGTTATATCTGCAAGTTATGCCGCGGTGGCTGACCGCATGCCGGCGCAGATCCGCCGCGGATTTCTTTACGGCGGCTTGGCCGTTCCTGAGGGCCAGGACCAGCGCTTTAAAGATTCCTTCCAGCAGATGCTGAAGATGGCCAAGGCGTTCTACGATGCCGGCATTCCAATCGTCGCCGGAACCGACGCGACTGGCGGCATTTCGCTGCATCGCGAGCTGGTGCTGTACGAAGCGGCCGGGATTCCTGCTGCCAAAGTCCTGCAACTGGCCACGCTGGGCGCAGCGCGGGTGATGAAGCGCGACGCCGAAGTGGGCAGCATTGCGCCCGGTAAACTGGCCGACGTGATTCTGGTGGACGGCGACCCGGCGGCGCACGTCAGCGACATTTACAAAGTGAAAACCGTGGTCAAAGACGGCGTGGTGTACCAGGTGGCTGATCTGGACCGCGCGCTGGGAGTCAAACCGCTCTAGACCGACCTCCAACTCAGGCGTCTATGCTCCTGAAGGACTCTCACTGCGGATGGTGGATCTTTATCGCGACCGCCGGCCGCTGGCCTGGCCTTCGAACTCGAAGAATGGAATCTGGATCTCGCGTTCCGTAGCCACCGGAGCGGCACCGCACATGGCGGGCGAGTAGCGCCATTGCTTCAGGGCTTCGCGCACGGCCTGCTGCACGTCCGCATCGGAAGAGAGCACTTGTACGTTCTGGACTTTTCCTTCCTTGTCAACAATGCCATACACATTGACTGAACCGGCGGCAATGTTTCTGCGAATCACGCTCTGGCCAAAGTCCGGGCGAGGCGATTGCAGCGGCTTGGCGGGTTGCAGGTTCTCGCAGGCCTCAAATTCCAGGGAATGCTGGGGCACGGCAAAGGCGTTGTCGGCAAAACGCACATGGCGGACTTCAATTTCCTGCACGATCATGACCGGCTTTTCAGATTTTTCCAACTCCGCCAGCACGGTCATCTTGTGCGGGAATAGAGTTTGGCTGCCGCCCACGGCAGAGTAATCAGAAAACTCCGTGGCAAAGTGCTGGTCCATTTTTTGCAGCAGGACTTTCCGGGCCGGATCAAAACATAGCCGGTGCTTGTCCGGGCCCTTCACTTCAAAACAATTGGACGGCACGTTCTGGGCCTTCTTGTGGGAGACGTCGCCGAATTTGGCGTCGCCGTCTTCGGCCATGCGGTCCCAGGCGCGGTCGGTTTCCGCCAGGCGTCCCAGGCCGGGAATGGGCATGGGAGTGGAGCGCGCCACGTACAGCTTGCCGGCCAGCGTAATCTTTGCTTCGCGATAGTCCTCCACCTGCAGGTCGGTGCGCGAGCGGCCCTGGTCGCGATAAATGACGATTGTGCCCTTCTTCTCATTGGGCGCGCCAGGGTTGATCACCACCACGGCGTGCAGTTCATACGGCAGGAGCGGGGTGAGCCCGGAGACTTCATGGGCGGACTGAAGCAACTGGCGGGCGTCGGCAGGCGAATCCTGCGCCGGCAACGCAGGCGCGCATGCCGCGGACAAGAACAACAAAACGAATTTGGCGGGTTTCATCTGCAAAGTCCCTCACGGCAACTGGGGAATCAAGCCGGCGAGTCTAACCCGTGTTACGGGACCGTTGCCAGCAAAATCACGCCAGCCGGTGGCTAGAAGCGCCGCATAGCGAAGAAGATTTCCAATTCAATGGCCACGGGCTCGCCGCCGCAGGAGGCTGGCGAAAACCGCCAGTGCGAAATGACGTTTCTAACGGTTTCTTCAAACGCTGGGTCGGAGGGCGAAAACACATGCACGTTGCTGAGCTGGCCGTCTTTCTCCAGGATGCCAAGAACATAGGTGTAGCCAGACTTTTTGACCCGGTCGGGAAACTTTGGTTCGATCTGGGTCAACGCTTTGCCACCCTGCCGGTCTTCACAGCCTCCCAGCGGACGCGCCCCTGCAGGCGCGGCAAATGTGCTTTCGGCAATGTGAAGCTTGCGCACTTCTATGTTCTGCACCAAGATTGTTCGTGCAAGCTCCTTTTCGCGCAAAGTGACCGACGCTGGGAACTGGACTCCTTCGAACGAGTGATATTCAGGCATGCGGACTTCGTCCCACTCCTTGCTCCGGCGGCGGGCCAAGAGACCCGTAGAGAGAACGCAGTACTCGTTGTCGTTGTCTGGGATTTTTGCGTGAAAACAATTCACGGAAGCGCCGTCAAGCGTCTTGCTTGAGACCTTGGTCAATTTGGCGCCCCGCCAGGGCCTGATCTTCCAGTTGTCCTCCAGGTTGATTATTTGCAGAAAGCCGAACGCCGGGGAAGTAGTGGAACGGTCAATGTACAGCTGGTTGCCCAGGCGCACGCGTGTCTCGCGATACTCGCCCAACAGCATTTCCGCGCGCCAACGGTCTTTGTCACGATAGATGAGAAGGTGGCCCGTCGTTTGTCCGGGAGAGCCGGGGTTGATTACCAGGTCCGCGCTGAGCTCGTACGGTGCGACCTTAGATAGATCAGAAGCCGCGTTGGCCGAGTCAATCAACTGCGGCGCGGCGAGCTGCTGGGCTGCGGCCGTCGCGGCCAGGAGCGCCGCGCAAAAGGCGCTACAAACGAGCAGGGATTTTCGGTTTCGACGTTTACTTGTCATAGTGCAGCAGCGAAAAAATCTCCGTGCCTTCAAATTTTTTGCGGCCGTTGAGGAAGTCCAGTTCCACCACAAAGCCCATGCCGGCGATCTCCGCGCCCAGCGACCGGGCGAGTTGCGCGCAGGCGTTGGCGGTGCCGCCGGTGGCCAGCAGGTCGTCCACGATGATTACTTTCTGTCCCGGCCGGATGGCGTCTTTGTGGATTTCCAGCGTGTCTTGGCCGTATTCCAGGTCATAACTCCACTTCACGGTTTCCGCCGGCAGCTTGCCCGGTTTGCGGATGGGGACAAACCCGGCGTTCAAGCGATACGCCAGCGCCGGACCAAAAATAAATCCGCGAGCCTCAATGGCCAGGACGGTATCAATCTTGGCGTTGAGGTAGTGCTCTGAGAGCGCGTCAATGAGCGTGGCAAAGCCGACGCGGTCCTTGAGCAATGTGGTGATGTCATAAAAAAGGATTCCCTTCTTAGGGAAGTCCGGCACCTCGCGAATGAGTTTCTTGAGATGCTCGCAGTTGTGGGCCATGGTTACCACGCTCCTTCAATGCGGAAAGTTGTGAGACCGGCCACGGGTTCGGCCGGGAGTTGCTGGACTTCGTCCACGCGCGCAGCCCGCGGTCCGCGCTGCAGCTTCGCCAGCAGTGTGGCGTGCTGGTCAGCGCTGCCCATGGCCAGCACTTCCACGGTGCCGTCAATATTGTTGCGGACCCAACCAGCCAAGCCGAGCTGGCGGGCTTCATGGTCCACGAACCAGCGGAACCCTACGCCCTGTACGCGGCCGCGAACAATGTAGCTGCGGGCAATCATCAGAGTCATTCAACCATGAGAATCATTCAATCGTGAAAATCTTCAATCGCGGAAATCTTCAATCGTGGAGATCAGGCGCGGGAAAGATACGCGCCTTCAGCGGTATCCACCTTGATCTTTTCGCCTTCATTGATGAACGGCGGCACATAGACGATCAGTCCGGTCTCCGTCTTGGCGGGCTTGGTCACGCTGGACGCGGTGGCCGCCTTGAGTCCCGGCTCAGTCTCCACCACGGTGAGGATGACGGTCTGCGGCAGTTCAATGCCCACGGCTTTGCCGTCATAGAACTCCACGCGGATCTGCAGGTTGGGCGTCAGGTAGTCCACGGCGTCGCCCAGGACGTCCCGGTTCAAATGGGTCTGCTCGTAATTCTCGGTGTTCATGAAGCAGTAGGTGTCATTGTCCTGGTAGAGATACTCCATGGGAACTTCGTCCACCGTGACTTTTTCAATGGGGTCGCCGGAGCGGAAGCGGTGTTCGAACATGGCGCCCGTCCGGATGTTGCGCAGCTTGGCCTGGATGAACGCGCGCAGATTGCCCGGCGTACGGTGCTCCACGGTGAAGACCGAATGCAGGTCATTGTTGTGCTTGATGATCATCCCCGGGC
This sequence comes from Terriglobia bacterium, assembly GCA_041486545.1. GTDB lineage: Bacteria > Acidobacteriota > Terriglobia > Terriglobales > Acidobacteriaceae > Angelobacter. The sequence continues at coordinate 2,597 of JBGPLR010000112.1, read as the reverse complement.
GCATCTGGGTTGCTGGAATCGCCATGAGTAGTTCTTCTCCTGAAAGCTTATCTTTTGGTGAAAGGGTGAAACGCTGCCGGCGGAGCCGTGCACCGCGAGAGGCCCCTGCACAGAAAACGCTCACAAATGGCCCGCTGAGCAAGGTAATCCGCTTGCTCCAAGCCTCTTTGACGCGAACCTTAGATTTTACCCTAATCTTGCGAATCCAGTGAAAACGGGCTGATGGAGTAGCGGGCCGGCAAGCTATCTGGTTCTCTCACCCACAAACACCAGGCACTCGTTGGGATCGTCAATGTGGAACTCCGTCATCCCGTAGTCCCGGTCAAACAAGTCCCTCATGCGGTAGCGATCGCTGAATGTTTTTACATGCTCCCAGAGAGAGTGGATGCCACTCACTTCAATGTATATCTCGGCGTGTCCCCGGACACATTGCATGACTTCTTCTGACGCGGCTTGCATGAAATGGATGGTCTGGCCTTCACGTTCCACAATCGAATACTCCGGCGATTGCAGGCTGATGGTGAATCCAAGCACCGTCTGGTAAAAAGCGATTGTTTCCTCCATGTTGGCTACAGCCAGCATGGGGCTGATTCGTTTCACTGAACATGACGTACTCATTTGCGCCGGCAGCTTACTCGCTCTGCGCCTTCTCGTGCGGGCGAATGCCTTTGGCGATCAGCGCCAGCCCGCCGACCAGCAGGATCAGCATCACCAACACGTTGAACAGGCTGGTCTGCTGAAAGTAGATGTGCATGTTGGCGATCACGCCGGCCAGGATGAACAGCGCTCCGCCCACGGTGAGAATCCAGCCAATGGTGCTCTTGCCGTTGAAAAACAGAATGGCTACGCCCAGCAGCATGGGAATCAGGGTAACGCCGAAAGAGTTGGTGCCCCAGAAGTTCCAGTAAGAGCCGACGATGCTCACCTGGTTGGACAGCAGGTAGCCGCCCACGCAGGCCATGACGAAGCCGATGATAAATTCGCCGGTCCCCCCGGACGTTCCGCCAGCACCGTTCCCTGGGCTATTCAAAGAAAGGTTTGCCATGCAGGGAGGATATCAAACCTTCGCCCAGCAGTAAGCAAAAAGGTGCGGTAAGGTTTCTTCGAAAAAATCGTCGTTAAATCTTGCTGTAGCGATTTTTCTTTTTTTCTTCATACCGCTCAAAGGCCAGCTGGATCAGCCGGTCAATCAGGTCCGGGTAGTCCAGGCCGGACGCCGCCCACAGCTTGGGATACATACTGATGGAGGTGAAGCCGGGCATGGTGTTGATCTCATTCAAGAAGATCTTTCCTGATTTGGGGTCCATCAGAAAGTCCACACGGGCCAGGCCGGAGCAGTCACTGCCTGAAAAGCGCGGATGGCCATCTCTTGCGTCTGCTTCATGAGCTTTTTGCTGATGGGCGCGGGAATCAGCGGCTTGGAGCCTTCGTCAAAATACTTGGCGTCATAGCTGTAGAACTCCGCTCCGGGCACAATCTCGCCCACAATGGACGCCTGGGGATCATCGTTGCCCAGAACGGAGCACTCCAGCTCCCGCGCTTTGTGTTTTTTGCCGCCCACGCCTTCTTCAATGACGATCTTGCGGTCGTAGCGCGCCGCTTCGTCCATGGCCGGCGCAAGCTCCTTGCGGTCGCGCACCTTGGAAATGCCCACGGATGAGCCCAGGTTCGCGGGCTTAACGAACAGGGGATACTTCAGCTTCTTTTCGATCTCCTTGGTCACTTTTTTCGGCACTTTCTCCCACTGCGCGCGCAGGACCGTGACGTGCTTGACGATGGCCAGTCCGGCGGCGGCGAAGAGTTTTTTCATCACGTCCTTGTCCATGCCGGCGGCGGAGCCAAGCACGCCCGCGCCCACGTAAGGAAGATCGGCCAGTTCGAGCAGGCCCTGGATGGTGCCGTCTTCGCCGAAAGTGCCGTGCATCACGGGGAAAATCACATCCACCTGGATGCCCTGTTCTTCTCTTGCGACACCGCCCTTGGCCGCGCTCTCAAAGGGAAACAGCCCGTGGCCTTGCGGCGAAGGCGGCACGATCACGGCTTCGCCCCGGGCCAGCACGGCTGCGGAAGACGTGGCTTCCGGATCACCGGCGCGCAGATGGCGTGAGTGGGCTTCCGGATGCTCGCCGGGCTTCTCTCCACGGAGGAGCAGCTCGGCGTGTGCCGGAGCCAGCCAGCGGCCTTCCTTGGTGATGCCAATGGGCACCACGTCATATTTATCTTTATTGATTGAGTTAAGAACGGAGGCTGCGGACAGCAGCGAAACTTCATGTTCGCCGCTGCGGCCGCCAAAAAGGACACCAACCCTGGTTTTGCTCATCACGAACTAATGTAAATAGTCACCGCCAAGGACGCAAAGAGGGCGGGGCAAACAACGCGTTCCGCGCAGGCGTTAGAGATTGCGGCCGTAGGTGTTCCGCACGCGTACTGACTTGAGGAAATAAGAAACCCATATCAACACATAAGTCGTCAGCTGCATGGCAGGCGCCGCAGACTCAGAAATAGCTACAGGGCTTGCTCCACGTAAACCCGCCAGCACGACCAACAGAACCGCAATGAGGATTGAAAAGCTGTGGGTGATTGTGCGGCCGAGCCCG
>JBGPLR010000111.1:0-8291 GCA_041486545.1 Terriglobia bacterium | reverse complement strand
CTGGACAAGCCGCTCACCATGGAGATCAAGGGCCGCAACCTGATTGAAGGCGTGCCCAAGACCATCACCATTGATGACAGCGAAATTCGTGAGGCCTTGAGCGAGTGCATCAGCACCGTGATGAACGCCATACGCGTTGCTTTGGAGCGCACCCCACCGGAGTTGAGCGCTGACATCAGCGATCGCGGCATCGTGCTCACCGGCGGCGGCGCGTTGCTCAAGAACCTGGACAAGCGCATCCGCGAAGAAACCGGATTGCCGGTCTCCATTGCCGATGATCCGCTGGCCAGCGTGGTGCTGGGCACGGGCAAGATGCTCAGCGACTTTAAACTCTTGCGCAAGATCTCAATCGAATAATCCTGCAGGGCGGCCTTGGCCGGTCCGCCCTGAATTGTTTTTCCTGGACTTGTTTTTTAACCGACCCTCCACAGCGCAACATGGAAAATTTCTTCAGCCGGTATAAGAATCCGCTTGTCCTGATGCTGGTGCTGTTTATTCAGGTGGTCGGCCTGGCCACGCAGGTCAAGCGGTCGGAATCAGCCAAGCCGTCCGATGGAGGCGGCCCGCGCCTGATCCGCGTGTGGACGGTGAGCATCATCACTCCTTTCGAGAAGGCGGCTTCCGGCACCGGACATTTTTTCCGCCATGCCTGGAGCAACTACATTGATCTGCATGGCGTTCGCAGAGAGAACCGCGAGCTGCAGGAGCAACTCTCCCGTTTAAAGATGGAACAAGTCAGGTTGCGGGAAGATGCTGGGCAGGCCCACCGTCTGCAGGCGTTGCTCGAGTTCAAGGAACGTTACATCGGCAAGACGGTGGCAGCGCAGGTCATCGGCACCAGCGGCATTGAACAGTCCCGCATCATCTACATTGATAAAGGTTCCAAAAACTCAACCGGCCTCAAGCCCGACTTGCCGGTCATCACGCCGGACGGCGTGGTTGGCAAGATCAAGGAAGTTTTTCCTTTCACCTCACAGGTCCTGCTGATCAACGATCACAACAGCGGCGCCGGTGTGCTTTCGCAAGACTCCCGCCTGCAGGGAGTTGTGAAGGGAACTTCACAAGGACTACTCGTGGTTGACCACATAATGCTCGATGAAAAAATTGAGGTCGGCGAGCACATCGTGACCAGCGGCGGAGACGGCATTTATCCCAAAGGCGTTCCCGTGGGGACCGTCACCAGCTCCGGACCCGACCCGGATGCGGAGGCGTTCCTCAAGATCCGTGTGAAGCCGGCGGCCAACCTGGACAAGCTGGAAGAAGTGCTGGTGATCACCAAAATGGCGGAAGAAATGCCGTCCAGCAATGCCGGTCCCGCGCCGCAGCGCGCGGCCGATATCCTTTCCCAGCGGCTGCCCAGCGCCAAGCAGCCGGACGCAAAGGACGCGGGCAAAGTTCCCGGAAGCGCGGCAACGCCCGTGCCAGCGGGCACGCGTTTAGAGGAGAAAAAAGCTGCCGCACCCGCAAGCGAAAAGAAAACCGCAGCGCCGGTGACCACACCCGCACCCGCAGGCGAAAAGAAATCCGCGGCGCCGGTGATCGTGCCCAAGGCCCCGGGCCAAAAGGCTTTAGATCAAAAAAAGGTGGACCAGAAGAAGCCGGTGGTTGCCGGACAGGCCAGCGCCAGCCAAACTCCGGTCGCGACGCCTGGCGCCGAGACGAAGAAGCCCGCTACCGACCAGAAGAAGGCAACGCCTCCAGGCGCTACCGCTACTGGAACTCCGGCGACGAAGAAGTCGCCGCAGTCTGGCCTCGACACGAAGAAACCCGCTGACCAGAAGAAGTCGCAGTCTCCCGGTGCTGCCGCCACGGTGGGAAGTCCGACTGCCGGAAGTTCAACGACTAAGAAGGCCAAGTCTTCGGTCGCCAAACCAACGCCCGCAGCCCCAGGCCAAACCAGCACGCCTGCGGCTACTCCAGATGAAACGCCGGCCTCCAAAAAACCGGAATCGGAAGGCCAGCCGCAGCCGCCTTCCAGCGGGGAGAAGCCGCCGCAATGAACATCGGCGTCTCCCTGACATCGCGCGAGGAAATAGAGGTCCACCGGTTTAGCTGGATGGTTTCGCTGGGGGTGCCCGCCCTGGCCTTGCTGATCCAGTCTTACCTGCCCTTGAAGATGGCGTTTCTGAAGATCTTTGACTTGCCCTTGCTGGTGGCCATCTTTTTTGCTGTCGCCCGCCGGCGGCCGGTGCCGGGAATGATCACCGGAGGGCTGATTGGGACCGTCCAGGATGCCCTCGCTGGCCAAAAGATAGGCTTGTTTGGAATCTCCAAGACCATCATTGGCTATCTGGCATCGTCTCTTGGGGTCAAAGTGGACGTGGACAACCCCGGCTCGCGCTTCCTGATGACGCTGGCCTTCTACATCATCCACCACATTGTGTATATGGTGGTGAACCTGGGACTGGTCGGCGCCAGCGCCCCTTGGGAATGGGGGCATACCCTGCTTCGTGCTCTGGCCAACGCCTTGCTGTCGGTGGTGCTGTTCGCTTTGCTGGACAAGTTCAAGCTGAGGACCTGATTATTCTGTCGCTTCGCTCCAAACCGCCGACGGCTGACTCCCGCTCAGCAACCCTTTTGCGACTCCGGCAGCGGGCTCGGCGCGCAAGTCGGCCTCGCCCTTGCGCTCACCTAATCCAAACCGCCGACGGCTGACTCCCGCTCAGCAACCCTTTTGCGACTCCAGCAGCGGGCGCGGCGCGCAAGTCGGCCTCGTCCTTGCGTTCACCTAATCCAAACCGCCGACGGCTGATACCCGCTCAACAACCCTTTTGCGCCTGCAGCAGCGGGCTCCCACCCCATCACGCCAACACCGGGCGCGCTGGGGGCCCCGGGCTCGGCGCGCAAGTCGGCCTCGTCCTTGCGTGCTGCTTAATCCTTCAGTAACTCATCTCGGGTCTTTGTCCTACCCTGGATCGGGTAAAAATGCGGTAATCTAGAGACATCGGCGTCAGCCTGATTCCACCCATACCCGGTTGTCACGGCGACAGCACGTAACAGATATGTCCGGTCGCGAAGAAAAAATTCCGAACCTCAAACTGACGGTCATCCAGTACATCACCCTGGCTGTGTTTCTGTTCCTCGCCTATGGACTGTGGAGCTTGCAGGTGCGCAAGAGCGATGACTACGTTGTGCGCGCCGAGAACAATCGTATCCGGAAGATCCCGATCCTGGCGCCGCGCGGCAAGCTGCTGGACCGCGACGGTCAAATCATTGTTGACAACTATCCTTCTTTCTCCGCGCTGCTGCTGCGCGACCAGATGCGCGACTTGAATGCCGACGCGCAGAAGATCGCCGACGGCCTGCACCTGCCGGTGGAGGAAGTGCTGGACAAGGTCCGCCGCTACCAACTGGCGCGCAAGCCTTCGTCGGAACCCATCATCATCAAGGAAGACATCACTCCGGACGAACTAGCTTTCATCGAATCGCACAAAGATGACTTTCCCGAACTGGAAACGCTGATGATCCACCGGCGTTTATATCCGCGTGACGGATTTATGGCGCACCTGATCGGCTACGTGGGAGAAGTCAGCGAAGACATGCTGAACTCGCCCAAGTTTGAGGTGTACCAGCGCGGCGACACTGTGGGCCAGTCCGGCGTGGAGCTGGAGTACAACGATCTGCTCATGGGCAAAGACGGTTCGCGCCGCGTGCTGGTGGACAGCAAGGGCCGCGAAGTTGGGCGGCCGAAAGATTCCACCATTCCAGCGGTGCCCGGTCACAAACTCAAACTCACCATTGATATTGATCTGCAGAAGGCGGCAGAACAGGCGCTGGAAGGAAAGAACGGCGCCATCGTGGCCATGGACCCGCGCAACGGGGAAGTCCTGGCGATGGTCAGCAGGCCAACGTTTGATCCTAACGACTTTGCCGTGCGCATTTCGCGCGATGAATGGGCCAAGCTGACCAACGATCCGGCGCACCCAATGCTGAACAAAGCCATCCAGGCACAACTGGCGCCGGGCTCGGTGTTCAAAATCATCATGGCCACTGCGGGGACGCAAGAAGGTATTGCCCAGAACCTGCACGTGAATTGTGCCGGCAGCGCGGTCTTTTATGGGCGTTCGTTCAAATGCTGGGTGCTCGCCGAGCACCGTACCCATGGAGGGGTGGACCTTCCCAAGGCGATCTACCAGTCTTGTGACGTGTTTTTCTACACGCTGGCCGAGCGGCTGGGGATTGAGAAGATCGCCAAATGGGCTTCGGCGTTTGGGCTCGGCAAGAAGACTGGAATTGATCTGCCCAACGAAGTCAGCGGCGTGATGCCCTCAGAAGAATGGAAGCTCAAGAATTTTCGCCAGAAGTGGTACGCGGGTGAAACCATTTCTGTGGGCATTGGACAGGGGGCAGTGGCGGTCACTCCAATTCAGTTGGCACGCAGCGTCGGCGGCATCGCCGTGGGAGGAACTTTGTACCGGCCGCACGTGGTTAATCCTGATGAGCTGCCCAAGGATTACAGGAATATTGGCGCTTCCGACGTGCCCGCAGTGACGCACATTCCCATTGATACACAGAGTTGGATCACAATCACCGATGCCATGGCCGGCGTGGTGAATCCCGGAGGGACCGCCCCGAGCGCGCATCTTCAGGGTATTGATTTTGCCGGTAAAACGGGGAGCGCTCAGGTGATCAGCAATACGCTACGCAAGACCAAGGGCGGGTCCGGCAAGGAGTTCAAAGACAACGGGTGGTTCGCCGGCGTTGCGCCTCGCAGAAATCCTGAAATCGTAGTTGTGGTCCTGATGGAGCAGGGGGAGCACGGCTACCTTGCAGCGCGAGCCGCTGCCCAAGTCATCAAGACTTACGTGGACAAGCAGCGCCGACTCCGCAACAATCCCATGCTGTTCAGCGACAAAGCTGATCCCGGATCGGTGCCCATCGCCAGCCTCTGGAACTACTCCGATCTAACAGGCCAAGATCCTGCTGAGGCCGGCGAAGCCGAGAATCATTTGCAGGGGGGAACCTTCCTGGTAAAGATGGGGCGATCCAAGTCTTATCGTGCAAAGCCGCAAAAACCGGTTGCTGTTGGCCTGGCTGGAGCCGACTGATGCGGCGCATGATCTCCTACCGGGATTTTGACTGGGTGCTGCTGTTTTTTATTCTGCTGATCTGTGCGCTGGGCGTGCTGGAAATCTACAGCACAACTGCCGGAACCAAGTTTGCCGGGGCCCACGTCCGGCAGATTTACTGGATCATGGGCGGCATGTTCCTGATGTTCATGGTCAGCCTGGTCAACTACCAACTCCTGCTGGAAAACGCGCATTGGTTCTACATTGCATCGGTCATGGCCCTGCTGGCTGTGGCCTTCTTCGGCAAGAAATATCTGGGTGCTCGGCGCTGGATCCAGCTCCCCGGAGGCCAGCATTTTCAGCCGTCGGAGTGGGTCAAGCTGGTGCTGATCATCGCGCTGGCCAAGTATTTCAGCGAAGAAAATGACCGCTCCGCCACGCTGGGCGACGTGGTCAAGGCCGGCTTGATTGCCGCCGTCCCCATGCTGCTGGTGCTGCGGCAGCCGGACATGGGCACGGCGCTTACCTACATCCCGATCGCGATCATGGGTCTGTTTCTTGGCGGCATGCAAGTGCGCCATGCTCTTGTCCTGGTTCTCCTGGCCGGGGTGCTGGTGCCCGCGGTTTGGATGAAAGGGTTGAAGCCGTACCAGAAAGAGCGGCTGACCAACTTCATGCACCCGGACTCTGATCCCAAGAACCGCGGCTACCAACTGGAGCAATCCAAGATCGCGGTAGGTTCCGGAGGGATTTGGGGGAAAGGTGTGCGCAAAGGAAGCCAGACCCAGGGATCGTTCATTCCCGAACCGCATACTGATTTTATCTTTGCCGCGTGGGCGGAGGAGCACGGGTTTGTCGGCGCTATGGGGTTGCTGCTGCTATACTTTATGGTGCTGATGCGTTTGATCCACAACGCCCAGACCGCGCCTGATCGCGCGGGAGGTTTTGTGGTGATGGGCGTGGTGGCAATCTTGCTTTTCCACGTCCTGGTCAATGCCGGCATGGTGGTTGGGTTTATGCCCGTCACCGGAATTCCTTTGCCTTTGATGAGTTACGGAGGCTCGTCCGTGCTGTTCATGTTCCTGTCGTTGGGGATTGTGATGAACATCCGGATGCGCCGTTTTGTGAACTAGGAAGGGAATTTCAAACCGCGCCCTGGAGGGGCGCGCAAAAGGGAATAAGTTTTTAACGTTACGCCCTTACGTTTTAAGAGGGCGCCGGCCCCGGAAAGAGCCGGAGAGAATTCAGAGAGTATGACCGGGCAGGTAACGGCCCCGCGAAAAAACGCAGGGTGGCCACAACCCCGGACATGCAAAGGTGCCAAGATTTTTCAAACAAGTCATGTGCAGGTTGCAGGGCCGCTCCGGGACAACTTTCCGGCGCACGCCTCTACTTCCTGCCGACGAACAAGATTGAATCTCCGCACACCTCAATGCCTGCGCGCCGGCGTGATCTTTACCCCGGCGGGCAGATTGCTCTGGGTCCCCTCCTCATAGTTCCTGGTTCTTGCCCGGTCCGGTCACTACCGGAGAGAATTTGATGTCGAAAGAATTGTTTGTTTCTTCGACGCCGCACGAAACCAAAGTTGCGATTGTCGAAGAAGATTTGCTCGCTGAGATTTACTACGAACGCGAGAACGAATACACCCTGGCAGGTTCCATTTACAAAGGGCGGGTAACGCGCGTGCTTCCCGGCATGCAATCCGCCTTTGTCAACGTTGGTTTGGAACGCGATGCCTTCCTGTACGTCACCGATTTCCTGCTGGAAGAAGACGAAGACACCGAAGGACTGGAGCAGGCAGTATCGCGGTCGCGCATTGAAGTGCTGCCGCAATCCGACGAACGCGGCGCCGGGGAAGACGCGGGTCCCTTGGAAGCGCAGGACGTCATGCCGCCCATGGAAGTCCTGGGCGAGCCGCCGGCCGACGAAGAACGCGGCCAGGGCGCCGGCGAAGAAGCCGCAGGAGAAGATCAGGACCGCGAAGGATCGCGCAAGTGGCGCGGACGCCGCCGCCGCAGAGGCGGGCGCGGCCGTTTTCAGGAGCGGGAAGAACGCCCGGCGGAAGCCGCGCCGGAAAGCCGTCCCGATGTTCGTCCTGAAGCGCGTCCTGAAGCCCGCACTGAAGTTCGTTCTGAAGGCCGCCCCGAATCGCGGCCGGAATCCCGTCCGGAACCGCGGCGTGAATTCCGCCAGGACAACCGTCCGGACCGCGGATTCGATCGTGATCGCGAGCGCCGCCCTGAAAGCGCGCCTCCTCCAGGCTATGAACCCATCGTGCTGCCGGGAGAGTCCATCCGCAAGTACCAGCCGCATTCGGCCACGCCGGCGGCAACGGAGTCTGGGCCGCAAGCGCCGGTGCGGCGCAACGCCGCCAAGCCTTCCACCGAGTATTCGATTGATCCCTCACAATTTTCACCCGGCTCCATGACCCTGCCCGGCGAGACGATTTCGAAATACCGGCATCCCGCATCGCAGAAGCCGACCGCCACTGTGGAAACACCCGTAAAGCCTGAACCCGAGGAACACGGCTTCCTGCAGGACGCGGAATCCACGGGGCCGGTTCCGCGCCAGTACAAGAAGGAAACGGAACCTGAAGCGCGCGTTGAAGCGCCGCCGGTGATCGCGCCCATGGTGGTTCGTGAAACGCCGGTTCGCGAAGCGCCCGTGCGCGAGGCTGCACCGGTTCGCGACGCAACGCCAGAAGTCGAACCTTCAGTCCCTGCGCATGAACCTGAGCCGCGGCACGATGAGTCCCGCTTTGAGTCCATGAACGTGGCTGCCGTTTTCGGTGGCGCAGCGGCGGAGCCTGGGGAAGAATCGTTCGTCGAAACCGAAGAAGAGTCTTCTGAAGATATGTCCGCGGAAGCCGGGCAGACCCGCGCCACGGAAGAAGTCTCCACCGGTGACGGCCAGCCCTGGAAGGCAGCAGCCAGCGGAGTGGTGGAAGAAGAAGAGATCGAAGAAGAAGAAAGTGATCTGCCGGGTTATGAAGAAGAATCCGATCTGGTGGAGTACGAGGAACTGGAAGAGGAAGTAATGGGTCCGGGCAACGAAGCCATGGTCGCCATGGGACGCGAGCTGACGGAAGCGGTACGCGATGCCCACGTCAACGAGCATGCCACGGGACAGTACGAAGCCGATGGTTTGGAAGGCTCGGAAGAAGCCGAAGAGGGCGCGGAAGGCGAATCAGGAATTTTCGGCCTGACCCACGAAGATGTCGAAGAGGACATGGAGACGGCCGAGGAAGAAGATACGGATCTGGAGGGCGCGGGCCCTGAACAT
>JBGPLR010000110.1:0-8295 GCA_041486545.1 Terriglobia bacterium | reverse complement strand
CTTGATCGCGAGCGTCAGCCGGGCTAAAGGACGCAGGGGCCGAGTTCCCGAAGCTGGTTCTCTAAGCTGGTGCTCGAATCTGGTTCTCTAATAATGACTGGCGCTGCGGCAACGCCTGCATATATAAATTTGCCGATGCCAGAAACCGAACAAGGTCTGAAACGCGAACTGGGCGCGCGCCAGATGGCCATGGTCGCCGTGGGCGGCTCCATCGGTACCGGACTACTGCTGGGATCGGGCGCCGCCATTCAGGTGGCCGGGCCAGCCGTGATTGTCACTTATGCGCTCAGCGCGCTCATCACATTCACCGTGGCCATGGCCCTGGGTGAGATGTCAGCCGCGCACCCGGCAGCCGGGTCCTTCGGCGTTTATGCCGAACTCTATCTGAATCCCTGGGCCGGATTCGTGGCCCGCTACGGCTACTGGTTTTCCGTGGTCATGGCCATAGGTTCTGAGCTGGTGGCCGCCGGGACCTACATGCAGATATGGTTTCCCGGCGTCCCGGTCGTGGTGTGGATGGCGGTCTTTGGCGGCTTTCTTGTGGCCATCAATCTTTTCTCCGTCGGACACTATGGAACGTTCGAATACTGGTTCGCACTGATCAAAGTGGTCACCATCTTTGTTTTTATCCTGATGGGCGCAGCACTGTTGTTCGCCGGCAAAGTGCATCCCCAGTACGTGGCCAGCGGCGGGTTCGCCCCCAATGGCTGGACGGCGCCGCTGTTCGTGATTTCGTTCGGGCTCTACAGCTTCCTGGGAATTGAGATGGTGGCTGTCTCCTCCGGCGAGGCGCGCTCCAGAGCGGACGTGGCGCGCGCCACGCGCATCGCTTTTGCCATGCTGGCGTTCATCTACGTGGGCGCCATGGCCGTGCTGGTGGGCGTGATGCCCTGGAAAAACGCCGGCGTTTCTGAAAGTCCGTTCGTCACGGTGTTCAAAGTCTCAGGCATTCCCGCGGCCGGATTCATCATGAATTTTGTCGTCCTTTCCGCCGCGCTCTCCGGCGCCAACGCCAGCCTGTACGTGACTTCGCGCATGTTGTTTTCCCTGGCCCGCTCCGGCTACGCGCCGCAACCCATGGGCAAGCTCAACCAGCACGGTGTGCCTATGGGCGCGCTGCTGGTTTCCATGTTGGGCATTGTCGGGGCCATTCTGCTGCAGCTTCGCACCAAGAACGCGTATCTCTATATGATCAACGCCGCGCTGGTCGGCGGGATGATCGCCTGGCTCATTTCACTTCTGGCCCACGTACGTTTTCGCAAAACCGTCACGCGCGATCAACTGGCGGAAATTGGACTGCGCTCGCCGCTCGGGGCGGTAGGCTCGATCCTGGGATTTGTCGCGATTGTCGCCACCGTCGCCTGCACATGGTGGGTGCAGCAATCCAAGGTCGCCGCGCAGAGCGCGGTGTTCTATATGGTGATCTTGAGTGCGGCGTATTTTGTGATGAGAAAGAAACACCCTTGAAGTCTTCGGCACTGCTTTTTCTGAAATCTCGAGCGCAGCGAAAGATCCTACCAACTCCAAACGTCGGTGGGAAAATAGATTGAGAAAAGCATCTGTTGCACTGCTGCATTCCAGCGCTTACGCGGGAGCAGTGATTTTCGAAGTTTCATAGGGATCTCTCGCGTCGCTCGCGACTTCAGAAAAACGCCTTTCCGTAGCGAAGATTACGCTTTCGCTCTTCCCGCCACAAAGTAATACACCACGCCCAGCGCCATCAGTACCATGCCGAAGCCCAGTTGGCTCACGCTGCCGAGCCGCCACAGGTCTAAATGTTCCCCGCGGTTCTTGACCAAAGCGACGACCAGCAGCGCCGTCGGGCCTACGGCAATTCCAATCGCGCCGATCATTCCGCCGGGCACGCGGAACGGCCGCAAGAGTTGCGGCTCGCGGATGCGCAGAAAGATCAGCGCCAGAAACTCCAGCACCAGGCTGGCGCCGTACAAAAGGATATCGAGCATGATCAGCTTGTCAAAGCTCAGCCCCAGGGACGCCATCCATGCAACACCCAGAACCAGGATCGCAACCCAGGGCGCGCCGTCCTTCAACTTGCGCGCAAATATCTTGGGAAGATGGCCGTCCTCGGCCATGGCCACCGGCAGGCGGGAGTACGACATCACCAGCGAGTTGAATGTTCCGAACTCGCTGATCATCGCCGCGCCCACCAACGCGAAGCCCAGCCACGGCCCAACAACCATGGTGGCAATGCTGGCCCAGCTGCCGGTGGACCATATGTCGGCCTGGACGTGCAAGTGCCACACCGCCAGCACCGGAATCACGTAAGAAAGAAAAATTGCGCCCAGCGCCAGCATCATCACCCGCGGATACGTTTTTTGCGGATTTTCAACTTCATTGGCGACGGTGGACGCGTTGTCCCATCCCATGTAGTTCCACATGGCCACCAGAATGCCGGTAAGAAAACTTCCTTCAGCCGGCGGCGCGGCGGCAACCGTAACGTGGCGGAAAAAAGCAAAGCCCGTGATCAGCACGAACGGGCTCAACATGAGAATGCCCAGCAGGATGGAGCCGGTTCCTACCGCCTTCGCTCCCAGAAGGTTCCACGCCAAGCAGACAACGATCATCGCCGCGGCAATCGCCACGCCTCTGGACCCGGCGGTGGCCGCGGGCCAAAGCCGTCCCAGGTACAGCACGAACACCGTGGGATAGATGGCCATGTCAAAGATGCTGGCCACTAGCGAGAGCCATGCTTCCTGGAATCCCCAGAACGGCCCCATGGCGCGACGCACCCACACGTAAAAGCCGCCTTCCGCGGGGATCGCGGCCGCCAGTTCGCCCACCATCAGCCCGGTGGGCAGGCTCCAGATCAGCGGCGTGAGAAAAAGAATGACCACGGCCAGTTTGTAGCCGGCATCCTGGACCAGTTCCTCCATGCCGTACGGGCCGCCGGACACCATGAAGTACGTCGCCGCCGCCAGCGACAACACCGTCAGCTTGCGGCTGGAACCAGTGTGAGATTTTCGCATTGCAGTTTGCGCAATATAGCATCCATCGCGTGCGTGCAAAAGGAAAACCGCATGCCCGAAGAGATTTTCTTAGCGATGCAGCGCGCCCGAGCGTCAGACCGGAGGCGTCGAGCTGGCGCGAGCCGGCGGCTTTTCGTTCCATACCAGGGTTCAGTTGCGGTACATGCGCGGAGGTCCCTCGCGGACTTCGTTGGGGTTGTCCACCAACGTGACTCGAGTCGCGTTCGGGTCGTGCTCGTTCAACCAGTCTTCCATCCGGCTCTTTTCCAGCGGAGGAATAGACGCAAATTTCACGCCGGTGATTCCGCAGCGGTCCACCCAAACCACTTTGCCGGTAACGTGCACCGCATCTTTGGTTTCCGGAAGGAGAAAGACAATTCTGATCGCCGATCCCACAGGCATGGGCTGATCGGTCTTCAAGCATGCGCCGCCCAAGCTGATGTCCAGCATGGTTACCGCGAACAGCTTCTCCACTTTGGCCGCGGCCGTTGCGCTTAGACCGGCCTGCGCCTTGATGTTGACCGTGCAACGGTAAGCCGAGCGCCGCTTCTTCAAGACAGTGTCCCGGACCACGCTGAGCGTCTTGTTGACCAGTCCCGGCGAGAGCGGTTTCTGTATATAAAACTGCGCGCACTTCCGCTGCTCCTGAGTCATCGTTTGAAAGTTCCGGGCAAAGCCCGTGACCGCCCGGGAAGAATTCGGCCCCTGGCCGGACCACGCGTCCAGCGCCGAGCCGGCCTCCGCCTCATCAAAATCCAGCAGCAACAGGTCAAAGTCTCTTCTCTGCAGGGCCTCGCGCACATCCTGCGCTGCCAGACAGACTTGTGCTTTGATCCCCAGTTGTTGGAGTGCGCGTTCCAGGATCTGCGTGGATTCCCGATCAGCGCTAAATACCAACGCAGCAATAGACGATTCCATGCCTTCTCTATCGGCCATTGAGGTGCAAACATGAGCTTTTTCAGGCACAATTGTTTTCCTATGTCCGACGATCGCCAGACAAACCACTCGCCCAACGACGACCTGCTGCGCTTCCGCGCGGAGTTCCCCATCCTGGAGCGCACCACTTACATGATCAGCAATTCGCTCGGCGCCATGCCCCGCGGTGTATACGACTCAGTACATTCGTACTGTGACGACTGGGCCACCCGCGGCGTCCGCGCCTGGGAAGAAAAATGGTGGATGATGGCCCAGGAAGTGGGCGACGCCATCGGCGACATCATGAACGCTCCCTCCGGTTCAGTGAGCTTGCAACTCAACGTGGCTTCCTGTCAGGCGGTGATTGCCAGTTGCTTTGACTTCAGCGGCAAGCGCAACAAAGTGGTCTACAGCGACATGAACTTTCCTTCCATCATGTATTTCTGGGAAGCCCAGCGCGCGCGCGGCGCCCGCGTCCACATGGTCCGCACCGACGACGGCGTCCACGTCCCCACGGACCGCCTGATTGACGCCATTGACGAAGAAACTTTGCTGGTGCCGGTTTCCCACGTCGTCTTCCGCAGCTCTTATATCAAGGACATAAAAGCCATCGTGGAGAAGGCGCACAAAGTCGGCGCGCTGGTGGTGATGGACACTTTCCAGTCGCTGGGCAACGTGCCCGTGGACGTCCAGGCCCTCAACGTGGACTTCTGCGTAGGCGGCGTTCTGAAGTGGCTCTGCGGCGGCGCGGGCACTTCCTACCTTTATGTAAGGCCCGACCTTGCCACCAAGCTTCAACCCACATTCACCGGATGGTTCGCCCACGAGCACCCGTTCGACTTTGAGATTGGCCCCAGCAAGTACGCCGAACAGCCTTTCCGTTTCATGCAGGGGACGTCCAACGTTCCGGGATTCTATACGGCAATGCCCGGGCTCAAGATCATCCGTGAAGCCGGCGTGGAGCGGATCCGCGCAAAATCCAAACGCATGACCGCGCGCCTGATCGAGCTGGCGGACCAGCGCGGCTGGAAGGTAAACGCTCCGCGCGACCCCGAACTGCGCGGCGGAACCGTGGCCATAGATATGCCCAACGCTCAGGACGTTTGCCAGGAACTGTTACGCCGCGACGTGCTCGTGGACTTTCGTCCCCGCGCCGGCGTGCGCTTCTCGCCGCACTTCTACAACACCATGGAGGAAATTGACCGCGCCATCCAGACCGTGGACGAAATCCTCAGCAAGATGGGCGCGACCGCAGGGGCGCGGTAGATCATTGCGACGATCCGGCCCTGTGGCTCCCGGCTGAGTGCATGTATTTAGTTGTCAAAGATCTGTTGGACGGCTACGCCGTTCCCCAATGTCTGGCGATCAAGGGCGATTCTTCCATTGCCTTGCAATCGTCAATTTTGGCAATTTCGGCGATTTTGACAATTTCTTCCCGCCCCTCCCCCTCCCCGTTCATCCCCGGAAAATAAGGACTTAGCGATACTCATCCCCGGCGATGATTTTTTGTCGTTCCGAACGGGAGATGCTTTTGCCTTTCCGATCACCCGATGACCCGATCACCAGATCACCCGATCTTGAGGGGGGTACCCCTACCCCCCGGTTTCACCCAATTTCACCCAAGGTCACCCAATGTCACCCAATGTCACCCAAGGATCGGCTGAGGGTTGCCACTTTTTGCTAGGTTCGCTGCTGTTGATTTTTCAAAGAACTTGCTTTGTCCGCCTGGGCGGTGCCGTCTTGTTGCCAACTACTAAATACCAAGTACTAACTACCGTTTTCGCAGTTTATCGTATTTTGTTCGCTTCGTCACGCACGAAATAGTTCATCGTCCTAAATACTGCGTCAACACCCTAAATCGTGTGGCGCAGCCCGGGGCCCCCGACGAGCCCGGTTTTGGCTTGGCGGGGTGGAGGCGCCCCTGGCTGTGGCTTTGGGTTGGCTTTTGTCCGTTGCGGCGACACACATGGATGAAATCAGAGCTATCCATTCATCATCTGTGGAAGACAGAGAAATACTTAACCTCGAAGACTCCAGCGCCGGAGGGCCGGGGTCCCCGACGCGCGCTTCGCGCGGTGGGGCGGAGGCGCGGAACAATGGTCGCCCAGCCCGTAAGGGCTAGGTGCGCTGCCCCATATCTTGTAATCAGTGTGTTTCGCTTTCCGCGCGCACCAAGGCTGCCTCAGAGGACTTATGCGTACCGAAAATCTCAAACCCGCTTAGCGTCCGCTGCTTCTGGCCGTGTCAAATGATACGAGAGTTTCACGAGCAAGAAATAGTGTCCGTACTGTGACAAGGAAACAATTTTCTTCTCTCTAGCAGTTGCGTGAAAGTGCTGGGTCGAAATTGAGCACACATTTCCAAAATCAACCAACGCACTGCCGAACCCTTGAGTTTCCGGTAAAAACATGATCTGAGAGAGCTTATTGTCAACTACCGCTCGAATGTGATTTTCCAATTCTTCGCCCTTTAGTTCACTTTGTTTCCGATAGTCATCCAACGCGATCACCGCAGCCACGACTACAAAGGCAGATTGGTCAATCTGAATGTCACACGTATTGGAAATCACCATTCCCACATGGTCCGCACGCACCACATCCCCGTCATCGTCTACGTGAGCAAAAGGAAGAATTGCGAAAACGTCACCCTGGTACGTGTCTGCTGCTGGGGAACTGGCGTAGACCCATTTCTCAAAGTCCTTCGGGAACTGTTTCAATTGTTCCGCGAACGGCTTAATGTGATCCGGCAAGTACGCCGCTAAATCGTCTCCAAACACCTAAACCTTCCGGTAAATCTTCTTGTAGTATTGCTGCAAATTCTTCCGCTCGTTAGGCTGCATGTCTCGCAAATCCGGAAGAATCGCCTCTGCAACGGCACTAAGCGCGGCGAGATTGCGCATCATATCCCTTGCTTCATTTGTGACGTTTTTTTGTTGGGATTGAGATGACGTTTTCGTTTCGACAGATGTAGTTACCGGGGAGAAACTAAATGATCCGCCTGCCGATGTTTCACGCCTAGCATTCCACAGCTGACCAAAAGCCTCTTCGCTCAGAATGGCCGTCGCAGGAGCATTCCCGGAGAGGTGAAAAACATAATTCGGCGTTTTGTTTACCTGAATGTCGTCCAGTATCAGTAAAAGGCCTTCGACTTGGTCCTTCCCTCGCATGCAACTAATGGTGACGCCTTTGTTGAGGAGCGCGAAGTCCATCAGTTCTTGAGGGGCGATTGCCATTCCATCGAGCGTGATCGAAGCCCGATCTATCGTGGCAATACTTGGGGTTGACACGGGGCTCGACACTTTCAAAGTTTGGATCGATGGCACGATTTCGCTTGTCAAATTCTCCCCCACTGTTTGTGCGCTTCAGCCGAGGTAATCTCAGCGAAGCCCTCTACTATCCATTCATGCGCAATGTCGAGCCACGAGTCCATATCTGAACAATCCGATTTGGCTTTGCCGCTCGCTGTAAGCTCGACTTGAAGAACACTAAGTTTATCGACTGCACGGGTACCTTCCTTGAAAGAAACCCTTAGTGTCCCTGAACCCTGGGGTAAATCAAACCAAATGTCAGAACTCATTGTCCGAGGTGCTGGTAGCAGTGCTCTCGAAGAGGCTAGCTGGAAATGGACGAGGGAGATGCATTTGTCAAGAACCGCGGAATATGTACTCTTATCCTCAAAAAGATGATTCACGTATGTGACTTCATATCGAGTCGCATGCAAATTGCCGAGGTTGTTCGCTGAAACAAACCCCCTGAACATCTCGAATTGGTTTCTAAACAATTTGCGGGCCGATTCAAAACGTGGGTATTCGTCCGTATCTTTGATTTTTCGCCAATTGTGAACGAATACGTTCTGTTGGACTTGCATTAGATAGCGGTCATCGCTCGTAATCATGAACACTCGCCGCAGGGTACTGATCTGCATTAGGTCGCCAATTTGCGTGAGATCACTTACGTTGTCTATTAGCGGCTGCGAATCCTCAGTCTTCGGATAAGCATCTCTATTGGCGTCCCAAAATTCGCCGAAGTGCACAATCTTCATTCCGGAAAGCGGTCGGAAATATACGCTGATTGCCACCTCAACGACGGGAGGCTTCTGGAATTCAGGCAGAGTCCTAACGGCCAATTAAGCGTTCTCCCTGAGCAACGGGCTGCTCGTTTTCTTAAGCCTTTTCGGTTGATAGACATCCAAGTTTAGCACAGTTGTTCTATTAGTCGGCACCGCTCAAGATGCCCATGTCCTTCCTATTTGGATGCGTTCAAAGAGGCTGTGGACTCCTTGGCGAGCGGGCCGCGATGAATCTCGCAAGTCCCTTAGATCTTCGGAGGGAATAGAGTTCCCTCGCTACGCTCGGGATTTCGCCTGCGGGCTCCCGCTTGCACCCCATCACGCG
>JBGPLR010000109.1:0-8390 GCA_041486545.1 Terriglobia bacterium | reverse complement strand
ATATCTTTCATCCACTTCTTAGACAATGACGCCGGCACATTGTTCTTGGTGACCTGCGGATACGCGGCGTGTGCCACCATCACGAAAGGAGTCTGTCTGCGAAGTTCGCGATAGGGAAGCAGATCTTCCGCCCAGAGTTTTTTCCACGGCTTGGCGATGGAAGGCAGCTCGTGGTGCGTG
Source organism: Terriglobia bacterium (assembly GCA_041486545.1). Taxonomy (GTDB): domain Bacteria; phylum Acidobacteriota; class Terriglobia; order Terriglobales; family Acidobacteriaceae; genus Angelobacter. The sequence goes on along the minus strand of JBGPLR010000109.1, from coordinate 8,210 downwards.
TCCAGGTTGGCTTCTCCCAGGCCGGGGAAATGTTTGCCGCAGCCCAGGACTTTAGCGGCTTTGAGGCCCTTGAGGCATTCGCGCGCGTAAGCGATGACCTGCTTGGGATCGGACGACGCCGTGCGCGACGTCAGCACGCTACGCGAAGCCGCGAAGCCGAGATCGAAGACCGGGGTGAAGTCGGTGTTGAAGCCCAGAGCGCGGGCTTCCAGGCCCAGAATGTTGCCGTGCATGCGCCACAGCTTCTTGTCGCCGGTGGCAAAGACTTGTTCGACAGACGGCGCCGGAGCGATGACCTTCTTCAGGCGGTCCACCGTGCCGCCTTCCAGATCCACGCACAGAAACATGGGGACGGGCGTGGTGGCTTGCGAGTCGCGCAGCAGCTTCCAAGTCTGGCCCGCGCTTTCAATATTGCGGGCAAAAAGAATCACGCCGCCGGGCTGAATGGTGGAGAGCATAGTGCGCAGCTGCGAGTCCATCTCCAGGCCGTCATAGCCCATGATGAGGAGCTGGCCAACTTGCTGGCTTAGTTCTGTCGCTCCGCTCCAACCCGCTTGCGATCCCAGGTGGCTCTTCGGTTTTTTCAGCGCTCCAGGCGGAGCGGTTCGGTGCGCGAGTCGGACTCGCCGTTTTGTCGGACGGAATGTCTTCTTTGCCATTGCCTTCAGATTATACGAACCAGATCGTACGGACGACATTCGCCTCCAGCTTCTCCGCCGGATCAAGCCTCCTCTAAGCTCTTCCAAAACCACTCCTGCCTATTACCAGGTGGTAAACTTTTGAGCCGACCCCACCCCGGCTGGGCACTTTTGTTGCAAACAAAAGTCAAAGTGTAAATCGACAAGGCAGTCACAAGGCTGTAGAAGCCGCTTCTTCGCATCGAATTGGCCTCCAATCGCGTTCCATTTTTTCTCGGCGATGGACGGCGATTTTTACTTATTAGTTAATCCCCCACGCAATCTTTGGCAATCTTGGCAATCCTGGCAATGAAAGGCGGGGGAGGGGGGCGCAGCCAGTCCCGAGGCGTGATTCGTCGGGTTTTTGACTGCGCCCTTTTGGCAGGAGAGCTTACATTCCTTGCTCATCGGCGGAAGGTCCATAAATCGCGGGGACAGGAATATTGTTGAGGCGCAGGTAAACGCCAAGCTGCGCGCGATGGTGCACGTTGTGGTTCAGGACCCACGTCCGCAGGCAGGCGACCTTGGGCATGGTGAACAGAGTTTGGCCGTTGTTGAGCAGCGACCACGGCTTGTGCAGTTCCTCATCGCTGGCGGCGGCCAGCGCCGCGCGGGCTTCTGCCACGTGCTTATCGAAACGCTCCAGAAGCTCCTTGGTGGACGCTGGCGCCGGCGGCGGCTGCATGGCCTTGCCGCCGGGGGCCAGATCAATGGAATCCTGGATGATGGTGTAGCTGGTCCAGGAAGGGATTTCGGAAAGGTGTCCGGCCAGCCACAGCATGGTGCCGGACTTTTCATGGGGTTTCCAGCCGAACTTGGCTTCCGGGACGCGCTCCAGCGTGCGGCGGGTTCCGGCCATTTCCTGGTCAAATTCCGGTAAGAGCGATTGGCTAAGCGACATTGAGGGTGGTTCCTCCAAGGGTCATTTGACTGACGGAAAGGAATGTAAACGAACAAAAAGCGAAAGTCAAGGGCCAAGGAAGAATATTTTTCACCGAAACGCTGGTGGCGGTGGATTACTTTGCGCAGGGCGACCTGGCCTCTATATCTGCTTCTTCAACTCATTCAACAGGTTGAGCGCGTCCAGCGGCGTCAGGTTATTCAGGTCAGCTTCCTTCAGGCGGTCCACAATCTTCTGGGAAAGTGGCGTGAACATGGTCAACTGCATCTGCGGCTCGGCGTCGCGGGCGCCGGGAGAGAGATGTTCGGTCGCCTGATGCTCGGCGTTCTCGTGTTCATGCAGCACTTCCCGTGCCCGGCCGATCACCTCCGGAGGCAAGCCGGCCAGCTTGGCCACTTCAATCCCGTAGCTTCGGCTCGCCGATCCCGGCTCCACCTTCCGCAAGAAAACAATCCCGCCGCCCGTCTCCTTTACTGATACATGGAAGTTCTTCACGCCCGGCAGCCGGTCAAGCTCGGTCAGTTCGTGATAATGGGTCGCAAAGAGCGTCTTGGCGCGGCTGGTGGAATGGATGTATTCGATCACCGCCCAGGCAATCGCCAACCCATCATAGGTGGATGTCCCGCGGCCAATTTCGTCCAGCAGAATCAAAGACCGCGCCGTGGCAGTGTTTAGGATGGCGGCGGTCTCAGTCATCTCCACCATGAAAGTGGACCGCCCGCGGGCCAGGTTGTCACTGGCGCCGATCCGGGTGAAGATGCGGTCGGTAATCGGCAGGCGCGCCGACCGCGCCGGAACAAAGCTGCCCATCTGCGCCATAAGAACAATGAGCGCCGTCTGCCGCAAGTACGTGGACTTGCCGCCCATGTTGGGCCCGGTAATGAGCAAGATTCCGTGCGTGGTGGCGTTGAGATAAAGATCATTGGGGACAAAGCGGTCGCTCACCCCGGAGATATCCAGCTGTTCCAGCACGGGATGGCGGCCGTCAATAATTTCCAGAGCATTGCCGTCATCAGCGGCAGAAGCGGATACGGCGGAGGACGCTTCACCGGCGTTCGGCTCAGCGGCAGTAAACTTCGGCCGGCAATATCCCCGATTCTGCGCGATGTACGCGAGCGACGCCAGCACATCCACTTCCGCCACCGCCAAAGATGTCTGCCGGATGCGCTTGGCTTCGGCGGCGATGGCCGTCCGCATTTCGGCAAACAGACGGCGCTCAATCTCCACAATCTTTTCCTGCGCGTCCAGCACCTTTGCTTCGTATTCTTTCAGCTCCGGCGTAGTGAAGCGCTCAGCGTTCACCAGCGTCTGCTTGCGTTCGTAATCCGGCGGAGCGTGGTGCAGGTTGGCCTTACTGATCTCAATGTAATAGCCAAAGACCGAGTTGAACTTGACCTTGAGCGAGCCGATCCCGGTGCGCTTGCGCTCGCGCTCTTCAATCTGCGCGATGTATTGCTTGCTGTTGCGCGAGAGATTGCGCAGTTCATCCAGCTCCGCGTTCAGGCCGGGCTGGATCACGCCGCCATCGGCCAGCGTGAGCGGCGGTTCGGGGACAATGGTTATTTCGATGCGTTCTCGCAAGTCCGCCAGCTCGTCCAGCAATCCATGGAGTTCGATCAAGCGCGCCGGTCGCGTTTTGGTTTCATGAGCGGACGAGTCGCCATGGCGGTTTTCGAACAAACGACCCACCGCCCCCCGCACCAGCGGTATTCGATTCAACGACGCACACAGCGCCAGTACGTCGCGCGGATTGGCGGTCTCCAGCGTCACGCGGCTCAGCAAACGCTCAACATCGAGAACACCTTCTAATGCCCGCCGCAGCTCTTCGCGGGCGATGAAGTCTTTCACCCCGGCTTCCACCGCGTCCAACCTCAGGCTAATCTCAGCCACATTGATCGAAGGCCGCAGCATCCATGAGCGCAGCAGACGTTTGCCCATGGGCGTGAGCGTGGCGTCCAGCGCGCGGAACAGCGTAACTTCCGTGCCGGTGTTGGCGAACAACGGCTCCACCAGCTCCAAATTGCGGACGGTGACCGCGTCCAGCACCAGGTATTCCTGGCGATCGTAAAACCCGATGCGGTCCACGTGCTGCAAGCTGCCTTTTTGCGTGGAGCGTACGTAGTGCAGGATGGCTCCGGCCGCGGTGGCTGCCGCCGGCTTACCTTCCAGGCCAAAGCCTTCCAGCGACAACACGCCGAACTGGTTTTCCACCAGCGGAATGGCGTAGTCAGGCGAGAAGACCCAGTCGTCCAGCGGCGTTTCCGTAAAGCGGACGCGTTCGGTGTTCGCGCGGGCTGAATCAGCCAGACGGCCAAGGTCGCCGGTGCGGGGCGCGGCGGACGGCGTTGCGGCTTGCGTTGCCGATGGCGCGGCTGCAGTTTGCGCGGGCCAGGGCGTTGCACTGGCCACCGCTTCGCCGGCCGGGTTTTCGCTCAGCGAAATTTCTGCTCGCGCTCCCCCGCTGGCTCGATCCAGCGGGGCGCGGTCAAACAGCGGCAGCCCGCTGGGATACAGCACTTCACGCGGACGCAGTTGCTGCAGCTCTTCCAGAATGCGGCGTTCGGCGTCCGGGCCGCGAAATTCCGTGGCGCGAAACTCGCCTGTAGAAAGATCCAGCGCCGCCAGTCCCACAGCGCCCGATCCTCCTGCGGAAGTTGCCCGCGCCAGCGCGGCCAGAAAGTTGTTGTCCTCGGCGCCCACGCTGGAATCTATCGCCGTGCCCGGCGTCAGCACGCGGGTCACTTCGCGCCGCACCAGCTTCTTGGCCAGCCGGGGATCTTCCATTTGCTCGCAGATGGCCACTTTGAATCCCTTGCGCAGCAGCTTGGATAGATAACCTTCCGCCGCGTGATACGGAACGCCGCACATGGGGATGGCCTGGTCTTTCTCCTTGTTGCGCGACGTCAGCGTAATTTGCAGTTCTTTGGCCGCGACCACGGCGTCTTCAAAGAAGAGCTCGTAGAAGTCGCCCAGGCGAAAAAATACCAGGGCGTTGGGATGCTGCTTTTTGATGGCGGCATATTGCCGCATCAGCGGAGTGGAGGGCTCGGTCATGCTGGCTGCTGAATTATAGAGCGCCCGGCTGTGGGAAAAGATCAATTCCACCGCGGAGGCGCGGCGAACACGGAGAATACCTGTTCGCAGGGGATCTTAATGTACGGATTGCAGCACAAGGTTAATTCCCGCCTGGGTTTGAGTACCTTGGCGCGGGCCATGCCGCTCGGGTCATGGTAGTCGAAATGTGGTATTCGCCCGCGACTCAATGCTGAACTCCCGATCTCAAGGCCGTAAGCCCTGCTTGCCAAAGTACGCTCAATTAGCTAAGATGGGTTAGCTAGGTAGCTCCCGATGAAAAGCTTTACCATCCACGAAGCCAAAACCAACCTGTCCAAGCTCATCGAAAAGGCGTGCCAAGGGGAAGAGATCGTGATCGCGCGCGGGCCGGAGCCAGTGGTGCGTCTGGTGCCGATCGCCGATACCAAAGGCCGCCGTCAGCCCGGATCACTACGCGGCAAGCTGCGCGTGGGTCCTGAATTCTTTGAACCCCTCCCTGCTGACGAACTGCGTGGCTGGGAGTAAGCCGGCATGCGCCTATTGCTGGACACCCACGCGCTCCTCTGGTGGTTGAGCGATGATCCGGCGCTTTCCCAGGTTGCGCGCAAGCTGATTGCGCGTGCCAATAACACAGTCCTGGTGAGCGCCGCGTCGGCTTGGGAGATTGCCACCAAGTTTCGCCTGGGAAAACTGCCGGACGCGGCCGATTTGGTGGCGGACTTTCCGGGGTACCTGGCGCGAGAACGCTTTGAGGGCTTGCCGATCTCGGTCGAGCACTCTGCGCGAGCTGGGCTGTTGCCAGGACCACACAAAGATCCGTTTGACCGCATGCTGATTGCCCAGGCCCAGGCCGAAAATATTCCGGTGGTCAGTAACGACAGCGCCTTTGACGGCTACAGCGTGCGCCGGCTCTGGTAAGCGCCGAACAGAGTTCAGGCCCACGAGAATTCACCGCCAGTTCGCAGGCGCATTCCCCCTTCTCCTCATCCCCGCCGCAATTTCCTTGAGCAGCTTGGCCGCGACCATGGCCGTCTGATCGTGATGGTCACGCATAGGGTTGTATTCCACAATGTCCGCGCCCACGATGGGCACGCGCAGGCTCTGGATCATCGCCAGTGCGTCGCGCACGGACATCCCTCCGGGCTCGTAGTGCGATACGCCGGGTGCAAACGCCGGATCGAGCACATCAAGATCAAACGAAATATATACCGGTCCGGCAAGGTTCCATTGCGCAAAGCGGTGAAGTTCACGCATGGTGATCACTTCCACGCCAAACTTCTTTGCCTGCTCGGCCTGATGTCCGTTCATGGTGCGAATGCCTACCTGGACTAATCGCCTGGCTAGTTTCTCCTCCATGATCCGCGCGAAAGGGCATGCGTGCGACAGATGGTTGCCGCCGAGTTGGTCATAGAGATCAGGGTGTGCGTCAAAGTGCAAAATCGTCAGGTCAGGCCATCGCGGGCGAAATCCCTTGAGGACGGGATAAGTAATGGAGTGGTCGCCGCCCAGGCAGATCAGCGGATGGCCCAGGCCCAGAGTCCGCCAGACGCCGGCTTCAATCGCGGCGAAAGCCGGGATGGGATTGTCCGGAAGCTCCAGGTCGCCCGCGTCGTGGAAAGAACCAGCGCGACCCAGATCGCGGCCGTCTTCCGTCCACAGGTTCGTGGAATCAGAGTAAAGCGCCGCGCGAATCAGCTTGGGAGCTTGCGCCGGTCCGCGGAGAAAGCTGGAGTTGGCGTCATAAGGAATGCCCAGCAGGGAAATGGTTGCTGAGGTCGGTGTGGTATCGAGGGGAGCAGGCATGAGGCCTTTCGTGAGCCTATTCTGACTTTCATGAAAACACGGCCAGCAAAGGATTGCCGAGGAGGCTGTTCAGTCCGACGCGCAGGTTTCGGAGGGAACACATAAAAATGAACATGTTCAAAAATATGATTGACAAAGCCGAAGGCCTGTTCTAGTGTTGAACATGTTCATATTTCGTGTTGAGCCAGGCAACCCGGGCAACCCAGGCAACCCGGGCAACCCTGCGCAATCCCCGGCGGGAATATGGTTCTAGACCGGCGGGAGTACGGTTCTAAAGATGAAAGATCGAGGGTTCGCGAATGACAAAGCGCATTGTGATTGGGTCTCTGACCGGCCTGGCGATCGGGTTGATCGGGTTCTTTGTGGCGGTGTCCGGCAGGGGTATGGGGATCGTAATGTTTCTCCTGGTGCCGGTGGTGGCGGGCTTTGTGGTGGGCTGGGCCATCCCCGGCAGGAAAGCGTTCATGGTGTCGGCCATGATATCCCTGGTGGGCTCGCTTGTCGTGCTGATTGCCGTAGGGAAGGAGGGCCTGCTGTGTGCGTTGATGGCCCTTCCGTTTTTGGTTTTAGGCGTGACGATTGGCGCGTTGCTGGGTGCAGGTTTACGCGAGGCCGTGAAACCGCGCGGCGCCCAAAATCTGACCAGCAGCATGTTTGCCCTCATGGCCCCGCTGGTGATCTTCGCGGGGCAGAAGATAGAAAAGCCCATCCTGGACCAGGCGCACACTGAGCTGATTTCCACCACGGTGCGAGTGGCGGACACGCCGCAGCACACCTGGCTTCTCATTGAGACCGTGGACAGCATTCATTCCACCAAGCCGTGGCTGATGTACGTGGGGCTTCCCATCCCGCAACGGTGCACGCTGGAGCGGCCGGGCGTCGGGGCCAAGCGCACTTGCTACTTCGACAAGGGCTACATTGAAGAGACGGTAACCGAGTGGGACCCGCCGCACAACATGGGCCTCAGGATCGACCGCACGCACATGCCGGGCCGGCACTGGATGGGTTTTGAGAACGCCGGCTATCATCTGGAGCCGGATGGCGACGGCACTCTGCTCACCCGGACCACCACCATCAGCACGCACTTGTATCCGCGGTGGTACTGGCGTCCGCTGGAGACGATGGGCGTACAGTCTGAGCACCGCTACATCCTGGAGCATGTTGTGAGCGAAGCGATGTACGATGCAACCAAACCATGAGCGCCCCCCGCACCTTTCTCGCCGCCGAATGGCGCATGGCCGCCATGCTCAACTATGAAGTTGATGCGGCCTTGCTGGAAAAGTTCGTTCCTTCGGGGACCGAACTTGACCGCTGGCAGGGCAAGCTTTTCGTCAGCCTGGTGGGATTCCGCTTTCTGAATACCAAAGTCCTGGGGATGGCGATTCCGTTCCATCGCAACTTTGACGAAGTGAATCTGCGCTTCTACGTCCGCCGGCTGGCGGGAGAAGAAGTCCGGCGCGGCGTGGTGTTCATACGCGAGATTGTTCCGCGATGGGCCATCGCCACCGTGGCCCGGGTGGTTTACAACGAGAACTACGTTGCGTTGCCCATGTGGCACCGCGTCGAGCCGCGCGATGACGGCGGCGTCAACGCCGAGTATGGCTGGCGGACCAGCCAGGGCCGGAATCGAATCAGCCTGAGAAGCGCAGGCGCAGCCGCGCTGCCGCAAGAAGGATCGGAAGAGCAGTTCATCACCGAACATTATTGGGGCTACGCGGCGCAGCGCGATGGCGGTTGCGTGGAGTATCGCGTGGAGCATCCTTCCTGGCGAGTGT
>JBGPLR010000108.1:0-8469 GCA_041486545.1 Terriglobia bacterium | reverse complement strand
AGTTGGCAAAGGTGTTGACCCGGATGCCGAACCAGGCCACGCCGTAGCTGCCGGCGATGCCCACCAGACTGAACGCCAGGATGATAATCACCTTGGCGGCGCCGTACTCGTGATGCAGGATGCCGAAGTACAGCACAATCACCACAGCGATGAACGCTTCCAGGATCAGGATGAACTTGCCTTGCGTGATCAGATAGGTTTTGCAGGTTTCATAGATCAGCTCGGAAATTTCACGCATGGAGCGGTGCACCGGCAGGTTCTTGAGCTGCACGTAGATCACCAGGCCGAACAGCAGGCCGAGCGCGCAGAAGACCAGTCCAATGGTCAGCAGCTTGGAGCCGCTGATGCCATTCAGGAACAACACCTTGCTCAGGTCCGGCAGCTTCAAGTTGGCTTCGCCGCCTGCTTCTGAAGCCGGCGCCTTCTGCGGAGCGGCCGCGGGGGCGGCAGGTGCGGGTTGGGACGGGGCCGCCGTCGCGGGTTGGTTCTGAGCAGCCGCAGGCTGTGCCTGGGCCGACATGGAAAGTGGCAGCGCGATCGCCACCAATGAGAGCAAAGCCACCAGCGCGAGAATCCGGCGAGCGGAGATTACACGCTCCATCAGGCCCGTAGAGAGCCAGCTGTGCATATGATTCCTCCAAAATAGAGTCAGAAATTGGGGTTTTGAATTTACTAAAACGCCTTATCTGGCATTTCCGGAAACGCGCTTCCACATCAAGAACCGTGGTTTGAGGTTTGGCCGCGTCGGAGTCCACCAGCGAGGCCGCAAGGCAGACACACCTTCAACCAAGTCCAGTGGAACCAGCTTTTATATCATTTTGCCGAAACGCAGGTCAATCGCGTCATCGCGCCAGGTAAGAGATTGTTTAGATCCCGCTTCGCGCCGCGCACAGTCCCGCTTCGCGCCGCGCACAGTGACGCTTGATGCGTTGCATCGTTGTTCGCGCGCAGCATGGGCCCACTGTTTTCAACGGCTCCATGCATCCGGCTGCCGAGGGCGACCCTTTCCGGCGAATCAGGATTGAGTCATGGCAACAATATTCCCTCCAATGGATGTCTAACTGTTCAGGATCAGTCTTCAATGTTAGGCAGACCCAGCGACTGCCGCCACCCGGGATGGAGGGCGCACCGCCGCAAGGAGAAAGTGTATGAAAGCGTCGCGAATCATTTCACCTGACGCTCTCCGGAGAACCAGCTTCGGAATAGCAATCGTCATGGGCCTTTCGATCTTGACCGGGTGCGTAGTTCAAAAGCCGATCCACCTGTTACCTAAGAGCATCAGCAGAGTCACTTACGACCCCAAGAGGTGCACCGAAATGCCCGACGGCAATTTCCGATGCAAAGATGTCGTCTTCCACATAACCGCAGTTCAGGTCCCAAAGCCCTAGGCCACTAAACGGGTTGCAAAGACCTCGGGGGCATCGCGCGCCGACCATCCGCAGGATCACGAGGGAGAGCCTACCCGCGAACAGAGCCACTCCGCGCAGGTTGGTCAATGCAAAAAGCTGCCGGCCTGTTCACCAAAAACGAGAGGCAGACCCCGTGGTCTGCCACTTTGCGTAACCAGGTTCAATCGGGCTATTTGCCGAGCGCGCCCAAAGTGACGAATGGCTGGGCCAGTGCGGCCTGCAGGAACGTCCCGCCCACGGCCAGGAAAACCAGCGCGGCAATCACATAAACGGCGATGCGGCGCTGGTTCATGGCCGGCCGCGGCGCCATCTTCCACAAGATCCAGGCGAACAAGGGAACAATCTGAATGGCGTGAATGGCGATGAAGTGCGCGATCCGCAAATCGCCGCCGATGGTGCTCCAGTTCACAAAGGGAAGTCCCGGGCCGCCGTCGGCCGCGCCAACGGTATGCGAGCCGCGCGCCAGCATGTATCCGCCCACCGCGTTGCCTACCAGAAAGATGGCGATGCTCAGCCGGATGGCGACGATCTGCGCATGGTCCACCAGTTTGATGCGCTCACGCTTGCTGCAGAACAGCCACAGCAGCCATACGGTAATCAAGGTGTTGATGCTCACCATGGCGGTGGTGCCCTGGCTGATCAGGGTGTCAGTGAAGTCGCCGGCGCCGGGCGCTGTGCTGCGCCACGCTTGCGCGGCCAGGCAAAGCATTTCCACGACCACGCTGGCGGCCATCACCTGACGAGCCAGCCGGCGTTGCCATGCGGGAATCCGCAGCGCCATCAGAAACAGGCTGGCCGTCCAGACAAAAGTCGCAAAGGAGATGGAAAACTTGATGGGCTTGATCCACGGGCTCACACTCAACGCGCTCACACTGAACGCGGTGTGCGTGCCCAGCAGTCCGGCCGCGGCGAAAACCGGCACAGCGAAGATAAGCGCCCAGCCCAGACGCGCCAGAAGACGGTCTTTCAAGGCCAGGCTGGAGAAGAAGCCGCGCACGGCCGAAGGAGAAAGGGTTTGGGCGGCCGTGCTCAAGAATGCCGCGATCCAGGCAACGCCCAGCGGTCCGGCCCATGCCTGTTGGCGCTCCGGGGCCAGACCCGCAGTGAGGTCCCGCTCGTTAAGAGTTGTTTCTGTGGGCAAATTCACTGTTCACCCATCCTTTCCCTTGTGCAAAAGAGTCCAAGCATTACAGCGGCGCACAAGGCACACTTCTCCTGCGCTCCGCAGAGCCTGCGGTGCGGGAAGACACACGAACTCACTAGCGCCAGAAGCGCTTGAGAACACCGTATGTTGTGTTGTGAAAAGCGGTGAAGGAGTTGACTTGGCCCGAAAACGCTTGCGATGTCAGTCGTGCGTTCTTGCAGGTCTTTCAACTACCATGCACTTCTTTTCAATCAGCACGCGTTGCCTGATTGCCGGAAGCAGAAGTCTCGTTCTGGCGCCACGAGTCCGGGAAGGACCTCGTCTCGCCAGGGGGCCCGAAAGCCTCTACCAAATACGAGAAGAAGAATGCACCACGGTGATTAGAGAGTGATTGGGAAGAGATTAGACTTTCCAAGAAACGGTTTTTTCTATACCACCCATAGGTTCCGCGTATCGAGAACTATGGATTCTCTTATGCCAGTCATAGCCGGGACGTCTTAAGCCGTCAAGTCTGAAGCAGGTCGTAGAGCGATACAAGCTGGGTTAGTCGACCTCAATATCGCCGGAGCCGGTATGCAAATCCAGCAAGACGCCGCCATTGCCTACTTTGCCCTGAACGTGTTTTCGCGAGAGCTGGCCTTGCATCGTCACCTGACGCTTGATGTCCAGCGTGCCGGAATTCGTCCTGGCGTCCAGGTTAAAGTTGGCCTGTGAAGGGACGCGCAATTTGATATTGCCCGAACCCGCGCCCAGCCGCCAGTCATGCGTGGGTTCGCCTTCGGCGTGGATGTCGCCGCTGCCGGTGTCGGCGCGCAGGCCGCCCTTCAATCCGTACAGCTTGATGTTGCCTGAGCCCGCTTCCGCCCGGACGTCGCCCGCCGAGACCTGGTGCATCTCAATGTTGCCGCTGCCGGAGTTGGCCACAATCTCCCCGGCGACGCCCTCCCCGCGAATGTTGCCGCTTCCGGTCTGTGCGGAAAGAGCGCCCTTAACGGAATTGATCTTTAAGTCGCCGGAACCGGACTCAATGCGCGCGCTGCTGCCGACGTTGTCCACGGTAATGTTGCCGGAACCAGTTTTGGCCGTCAGCGCAAGCTGCACACTGCTGATCCATTGATCGCCTGATCCTGTGCGCGACGTCAGCTTGGTCTGGGCCGGCACGGTGAGTTCGTAATCAATGGAGATGTTGCGGGTCAGTTCGCGGTCCTCCATCCTCCCAATGTGAATGATGTTCCCCTGCTGCTCCACTGGAGGGTTCTGCTCAATCCTTCTGATCTTGTCTTCGATATTGCCGCCGCCGAACAGCCAGGAACTGGAGTTGCTGCCGTGGAGTTTGGCCCGGACTTCCACCGTGCTGCTATTGCCCGTGCGCACGGTGATGTTGCCCGATCCGGTGCTGACGTCCAGGGTCACCTCGCCGGAAACCTGCAGCGTGCGCTCAAAGTGGCCGGTCGCGGCCGCGCCGGCGGGAATAGCGCTCATTGCCAGACCCAGAAGCGCCAGGACCAGGTAAGGGGCAGAATTGATTTTCGTCGTCTTCATATTCACTCCGTGCAAGCCCGTATGAGATTTTATTGCAGGATGACCTGCGCTCCTTCTTTCAAGCCGGAGAGCAGTTCTGTCTTGGAGCCGTTGGAGATGCCCACCGCGACGTCCACTTTCTTTCTGCCGTCTTTCTTGGCCGGGTCCGGCACTTCGACTGACGCTTTACGGTCTTTGTCATAGACGAGCGCGGCTTCGGGGACCATCAGCACGCCTTTGTGCTCTTCCAGAATGATCTCCGCGTTGGCCGTCATCTGCGATTTCAGTTCGCCCTTGGAGTTGTCAATGGAGACGCGCACTTCAAACGTGGTCACGTTATCTTTCTCCACGCCCATGGGTGAGATCTTGGTGACTTTGCCGGAAAAAGTGCGGTCTTTGTACGATTCCACTTTGATCCGCGCCGGCTGGTTGAGAAACACTTTGCCGATGTCGCTCTCGTCCACTTTGCCCTTCACGTAAACTTCGCGCGTATCGCCCAGGGTCATCACCAGCGTGGCGGAAGAGCCCAGGACCAGGATCGAACTGACTGCACTGCCCACTTCCACGTCGCGCGAGAGGACCACGCCGTCAATGGGCGAGACAATGGTGGAGTTGCGGTACTCTTCTTCTTTCTCCGCCAACTGTGCTCTGGATTGCGCCACCTGCGCCTGCATCTGCCGCACCTTGGCCGCGGCGGAAATCACGTTGGCTTTGCCCAAATGCTGTTTGTTCACCGCCAGCTCGTAGTTCCTTTGGGCGTCATCCAGTGCGGAAGGTGACACCACGCCGTCTTTAGCCATGCCCTGCGCGCGTTCGTAGGAGCGCTTGAGCATGGGCACATCTGGACCCTCAGCGTCCACCTTGGCGCGGTCCAGGTCGGCTTCGGCGGCGTGCGCGGCGGCTTCCGCGGCTTCCAGCGAGGCTTTGATCTGGTTTACCTGCGCCAGAATCTGCTGCTTATCCAGTTCCGCCAGCACCTGGCCTTTCTTGACCGGCTCGCCGTACTCCACCAGAAGTTTTTCTACAATCCCGCTGGCTTTGGATTTGAGCTCAACCTTGGTGATGGGCTCAATCTTGCCGGTGGCCACCACGTTCTTGGCCAGGTCGCCCTTTTCCACTTTCGCCAGCTTGGACGCGTCAATCTTAGTGCCGCCGCGACTGGCGGCGACGAAAATCAATGTGCCCAAAACGATGATGCCGATGCCACCGCCGATATAAAGAAGACGTCTGCTCTTTTTCTTGCCATTGCCGTTTGCCACAGAAAAACCCCCTGATCCGTTGGCTCTCAGATAGTGAATACGCCGGGTAAAGGAGACTGGTTCCAGGAAAGGCCTACAAAATTGGCCTTAGAACACCGGTTAGACGTCCGGACAAACAAAAGGACAGCAAATGCTGAAGAAAACACTGGACTTCCGGGCGTCCAGCAGTGGGGCCCGGCAGTGTATGATTTCACTTCTATGGTCACCCTGGTGCTGCTGAGGATCATACTGGTGGTCCTGCTGGTGGCAGCCAACGCCTTCTTTGTCGCCGCTGAGTTTGCCATGCTCAGCGTGCGCGACACCCGCATCCAGCAATTGATTGAGATGCGTCGTTTGGGCGCCCGCGCTGTGCAGAAAATACAGCAGCGCCTGGACGAGTTCCTGCCCGCCGTCCAGTTTGGCGTCACCCTGTGCAGCCTGGGATTGGGCTGGGCTGGCGAAGGCACCATGGCCGCTATCATCCAACCTTGGCTGGGCGCGGTACCTTACGCCAAGTATTACGCACACGGCATCGCCGCGGCGCTGGCCTTTGCGTTCATCACCTACTTCCTGGTGATTCTGGGTGAGCTGGTGCCCAAATCGCTGGCTCTGGAACGCGCTGAGCGTATGGCCCTGGCTGTGGCCGGCCCTATGGAAGTGTTCATCACCGTGGCGCGTCCTTTTCTGGTGCTGATGAACAAGTCCGCCAATCTTGTGCTGCGTGGATTTGGATCGCGGCTGCGTCGCGATGGCGGCGCCCACTCGGCCGACGAGTTGAAGTTGATCGTCACCGCCAGCCGGCGTCTGGGACTGCTGCCGGAAACCGAAGAAGAGATGATCCACCACGCCCTGGACCTGGGCAGCCTGGCGGTGCGCGAGATCATGGTGCCTCGCCACAATATCTATTCGCTTCCCGCGGACATGCCCCTGGAAGAAGCCATGACCAAGGTGGTGGAGGAACAACATTCCCGCGTGCCGGTGTTTGATCCGGAGAAAGGGCCGGAAAACATTATCGGGCTGTTGTACTCCAAAGATCTTTCCCGCTTCATGCTCATGCGCCTGGCCGCCGGCCTGACCTTCAGCCAGAATCCGTCAGGATTGAAAGTCCGCAACATCATGCGCGAAGTGCTGTTTGTTCCCGAAGCCAAGACGGTGGCCGACCTGCTGGAAGAATTCCAGACCCGCAAACGCCACTTGGCGATTGTTGTGGACGAGTTCGGCTCAACCACCGGCTTGGTCAGCGTGGAAGACGTGCTGGAACAGCTGGTGGGCGAACTGGAAGACGAATTTGACGTGGCCCAGGGGCCCGCGGTGTCGCTGGCCTCCGGGGCCGTGGTGCTGGAGGGCTCGGCGAAGATCCGCGACCTGGAAGTGCAATACGACATCGTTTTGCCGCGCGACCAGGGCTTTGAAACCCTGGCCGGCTTTGTCATGGCCCAGCTTGGCCGCATTCCCAAAGGCGGCGAGACCCTGGAATTCTCCGGACGCCGCTTTACCATCCTGCAGATGGAAGGCCGCCGCATTGGGCACGTGAAGATTGAGAACGTGCACCAGTTGGAATCGGCGAGCTGAGGTTTTTGCTTTGCTCCCGAGCGTCCTTCCTTGAGGGCCACCGGCCCGAAACCCTTGAGCGTAGCCGAAATGGAGGGATCCCTTTGTCTACGTGAATCCCCTCCGGGTTTCAGGGAGTCGCTGCGATCAAGATGCGCCAGCGCCGATAGGCGCGAAATGAGTTAGCCCAGGCCGGACCGGGGCCCCCAGCACGCCCGGTTTTGGCGTGATGGGGTGGGGGAGGCCTGGGTAAGTAAGAGAAAAGAACAAAGCTCCGGAGGGGCGACACCATAGTCCCCGCCTGGACTTCGCACCACCCGCAATCCACCACGCTCCCCGATCACGTGCGATCACGGCGATCTCTTACCACTCAGTTAACCTTTCGCTCCCCCCACCCCCCTATCGGCAACTTTTGTTGCAAGCAAAGGCCAAAGTGGAATTCGACAAGGCAGTCACAAGGCAGTCGAAGCCCAATTTTCACCTCGTTCTGCCTTCCAATTGCGTCTGGTTTTTCCAGCCCGGCTACTCCGTCGAATTTACTGCTTGATAAACACCAGAATGTGACCATCGGCCAAAAACCGGCCCCGCCGTCAGGCCGAATACTGATTCTTTAGTTGTCAAAGAACCGCTAACGTCTGCGTCTTTTGCGCATCGTTTATAGTATCGTATTGTGTTCGCCTATGCAAGCCCGGCCCTGCTCATGCGATAACATGTTTCCCGGCCCCATGCTCCGTTACATCGCAACCCGGCTCCTGTACACCATCCCCGTTCTGTGGCTGGTGGTCTCCGTTGTGTTCCTGCTGATCCATCTGGTCCCCGGCGATCCCATACAGCAGATGCTGGGCGAGGGCGCCTCCGCGGCGGACATGCAGGCCGCCCGCCACGCCTACGGGCTGGACGTCCCCGTGGGACAGCAATACCTCAATTACTGGAAGGGCGTGCTGCACGGCGACCTGGGACGTTCCTTGCGCTTTGACCAGCCGGTGGCGCGCATGGTGGCGCAACGCTATCCGCAGACCCTGCAGTTGACCGTGGCGGCGATGATCGTCGCTCTGCTGATCTCCATTCCCGCCGGGGTGCGTTCCGCGCGCCGCCGCAACCGCTGGGACGACCGCGCGCTCAGCTTCGTCTCGCTGCTCGGACTCTCCTTTCCTAATTTCGCGCTCGGTCCCATCCTCATCCTGATATTCGCGGTGCAACTGGGCTGGCTACCGGTCTCGGGGGCGGGGGACTGGCGGCACCTGGTGCTGCCGGCGATCACGCTCGGCGGCGCGCTGGCGGCCATCCTGACGCGCATGGTGCGCACGGCGATGCTGGAGGAATTGGGACAGGACTACATCCGCACCGCGCGCGCCAAGGGCCTGCCGGAGCGGACTGTGGTCTATAAGCACGCGCTGCGCAACGCGATGATCCCGGTGCTGACGGTGGTGGGGCTGCAATTCGGCGCGCTGCTCGCCGGCGCCATCGTCACCGAGACCATCTTCTCCTGGCCCGGCATCGGACGGCTCACCATCACAGCCATCGGCAACCGCGACTACTATCTGGTCCAGGGATGCATCCTGATGATCGGCCTGACTTACTTGGCAGTGAACTTCATGACCGACTT